>NZ_JBEZNQ010000111.1:0-18860 GCF_040653315.1 Streptomyces sp. NPDC047981
GGCGCGCCGGCGGCCGCCATGGCCGTCACCGCGTCCGCCGGGGCGGCGAGCACCCCGGTCGCGCCGGACGTCGCCGCCGCGCGCCGCGAGGGCGACCGGCTGCGGTTCGTCGGCGCCGCGACGCGACGGATCGCGCGCGGCATCGACCTCGACGAGATCGTGCTCGGCCTGTGCCGGGCGACCGTGCCGACCTTCTCCGACGCGATCCTGGTCTACCTCCGCGACCCGCTCCCGGTCGGCGACGAGCGGCCGGTCGCCCCCTTCGTGCTGCGGCTGCGCCGCACCGACCGGCTGCGGTTAACGGAGGTGGACGGCGAGGAGCTGGCGCTCGTCCCCGACCCGGACCCGACCCCCGCGGCCGAACTCTGCGAGGTGCGTTCCGGCGGGGCCCTCGCCGAGGTGCTGCGCGGTGTCCGGCCGGTCTTCGGCGACTCCGCCGCCGCCCGCGCCGCGCTGCCGGAGCTGCTCGGCCCCGAGCACGGCCTGCCACGCGGCCACCGGGCGATCCTCGCCCCGCTGCGGGGGCGGCGCCGGGTCATCGGCGCCGCCGTCTTCCTGCGCCGCCCCGAACGGCCCGCCTTCGAGCCGAACGACCTGCTCGTCGCCGCCCAGCTCGCCACCCACACCGCGCTCGGCATCGACAAGGCCGTCCTGTACGGCCGCGAGGCGTACATCGCCGACGAGCTGCAGCGCACGATGCTGCCGGACTCGCTGCCGCAGCCGACCGGCGTCCGGCTCGCCTCGCGCTACCTCCCGGCCGCCGAGACGGCCCGGGTCGGCGGCGACTGGTACGACGCGATCCCGCTGCCCGGCAGCCGGGTGGCGCTGGTCGTCGGCGACGTCATGGGCCACTCCATGACCTCCGCCGCGATCATGGGCCAGCTGCGGACCACGGCGCAGACCCTGGCCGGGCTCGACCTGCCGCCGCAGGAGGTCCTGCACCACCTGGACGAGCAGGCCCAGCGGCTCGGCCAGGACCGGATGGCGACCTGCATGTACGCGGTGTACGACCCGGTCTCGCACCGGATCACCATCGCCAACGCGGGCCACCCGCCGCCGATACTGCTCCACCTCGGCGGCCGGGCGGAGGTCCTGCGGGTCCCGCCGGGCGCGCCGATCGGCGTGGGCGGGGTCGACTTCGAGGCGGTCGAGCTGGACGCCCCGGCGGGCGCCACGCTGCTGCTCTACACGGACGGTCTGGTCGAGTCCCGGCTGCGGGACGTGTGGACCGGGATAGAGCAGCTGCGGGAGCGCCTGGCGGCCACCGCCCAGCTGACGGGCCCGGACCACTCGCCGCCCCTGGAGGCGCTCTGCGACGACGTCCTCGACATGCTCGGCCCGGGTGACCGGGACGACGACATCGCGCTGCTCGCCGCCCGTTTCGACGGGATCGCACCCAGTGACGTGGCGTACTGGTTCCTGGAACCGGAGGACGCGGCGCCGGGACGGGCCCGGCGGCTCGCCCGGCGGGCCCTCGCCCGCTGGGACCTGGAGGACCTCTCGGACTCCGTCGAGCTGCTGATCAGCGAGGTGGTCACGAACGCCGTGCGGTACGCGGAGCGGCCGGTGACCCTGCGGCTGCTCAAGACCGACGTGCTGCGCTGCGAGGTCGGCGACGACTCGCCGCAGCTGCCCCGGCAACGGCGGGCGCGGGACACCGACGAGGGCGGTCGCGGTCTGTTCCTGGTGAACCGGCTCGCGCGGCGGTGGGGCGCGACACGGCTCTCCGGCGGCAAGGTCGTGTGGTTCGAGCTGGCGACTCGTACATGACAGGCGTGTCACCCCGCAGGCCCTAGCCGCGACCACGTCCAATTCCGGACAAATGTTGCTTCTCTCCCGTCGGCGGAGTTGACTTCGGTAGTGGACGAAGCGACCCCACCCAGCTCCTCACCGACGGGAGGACGCTCGTGACCCGCACGACGAACAACGCCGGCATTCCGGTGGAGAGCGACGAGCACTCGCTCACCATCGGCCCCGACGGCCCGATCCTGCTCCAGGACCACTACCTCATCGAGAAGATGGCCCAGTTCAACCGGGAACGGGTCCCGGAGCGCGTGGTGCACGCCAAGGGCGCCGGCGCCTACGGCATCTTCGAAGTCACCAACGACGTCAGCCAGTTCACCAAGGCGGCGCTCTTCCAGCCCGGCGCGCGCTGCGAGATGCTGGCCCGCTTCTCGACCGTCGCGGGCGAGCAGGGCTCCCCCGACAGCTGGCGCGACCCGCGCGGCTTCGCCCTGAAGTTCTACACGGAGCACGGCAATTACGACCTGGTCGGCAACAACACCCCGATCTTCTTCGTCCGTGACCCGCAGAAGTTCCAGGACTTCATCCGCTCGCAGAAGCGCCGCCCGGACAACGGGCTGCGCGACCACGACATGCAGTGGGACTTCTGGACGCTGTCCCCCGAGTCCGCGCACATGGTGACCTGGCTGATGGGCGACCGGGGCATCCCCCGGGACTACCGCCACATGAACGGCTACAGCTCCCACACGTATCTCTGGGTCAACGGCGGCGGCGAACGCTTCTGGGTGAAGTACCACCTGAAGACGGACCAGGGCATCGAGTTCCTCACCCAGTCCGAGGCCGACGCGCTGGCCGGGCAGGACCCGGACGCCCACCGCCGCGACCTGTACGAGGCGATCGACTCCGGCAACGCCCCGAGCTGGACGATGAACGTCCAGATCATGCCGTTCGAGGACGCACCCGGATACCGCTTCAACCCGTTCGACCTGACGAAGGTGTGGCCGCACGGCGACCACCCGCTGATCGAGGTCGGCCGGATGACCTTGAACCAGAACCCGGAGGACTACTTCATCCACATCGAGCAGGCCGCCTTCGAGCCCTCGAACCTGGTGCCGGGCATCGGCCCGTCCCCGGACAAGATGCTCCTCGGCCGGCTCTTCTCCTACCCGGACACCCACCGGTACCGGATCGGCCCGAACTACGCGCAGCTGCCGCCGAACCGGCCGCGTTCACCTCTCGCCTCGTACGCGAAGGACGGCCCGATGCGCTACGAGCCGGCCGCCACCGCCCGGCCGTACGCGCCGAACTCCTACGGCGGCCCCGAGGCCGACGTGCGCTCCTTCGGCGACCCCGCGGGCTGGGCGGCCGCCGGGGAGATGGTCCGCGAGGCGTACGCCCCGCACAGCGAGGACGACGACTTCGGGCAGGCGGGCACGATGGTCCGCCGGGTCCTGGACGACGCGGCCCGCGAGCGCCTGGTGTCGAACGTCGCCGGGCATCTGCGGGACGGGGTCAGCGCGCCCGTCCTGGAGCGCGCCCTGGCGTACTGGCGGTCGGTCGACCAGGAGCTCGGCGACCGGATCGCCAAGCAGGTCGACGGCGGCTGAGACTCTCCGGCGGCCCGGGCGAACGGACGAAGGCCGGACCCTTCTCGGGTCCGGCCTTCGTCCGGTCATCGCGGCGGGCGTGTCATCGCGGCGGGCGTCCGCCGCTGTCGGCGTCGCCGGCGTCGACGTCTCCGCCACCGGTCGGCGGTTCGGTCGTGGGCGGCACCGGGTCGGTGGTCGTGGTGGGCGGCGGCGGCACGGTGATCGTGTCCGTCGGCTGCGGCGGCGTGGTCGCCGTCGACGTGGGCGGGGCCGTCGGGTCCGTGGTGCCGCTGGTGGGCGGCGCCGTCGTCGTCGGCTCACCGGTCGGCGTGGAGGTCGGGCCGGGCTCCACGACGTCCCCGGAGCTGCCGTCGGTCTCCAGGTCGAAGCGGGCGTCGGAGCCGCCGCCGAGCGCGGCGGTGGTGTAGTCGCCCCAGATCTGGGCCGGGGTCCGGCCACCGTTGGCGCGGCCCGGGTTGATCGTGTCGGTCAGGGTGACCTGGTTGCCCTTGACGTCCTCGCCGAACAGGCCGACGGCGGTGACCAGCTCGGGGGTGTAGCCGACGAACCAGGCGGAGCGGTTGTTCTCCGAGGTGCCGGTCTTGCCCGCCGCCTGGTAGTCGCCCGCGGCCCGCACGCCGGAGCCGTTGCGGACGACGCCGGTCATGGCCTTGGTGACGGTGTCGGCGGCCTCGCGGCTGATGACCTGCTCGCCGATCGGCTTCACCGGGTCGGCCTTGCGGTCCTTGTGCTCGGCGGACTTCACGATGGTCGGGGTGACCTTCACGCCGTGGTTGGCGAGCGAGGCGTAGACGCCGGCCATGTCCCAGGTGGAGGCGCCCATGGTGCCGAGCGACATCGCGGGGGTCTCGCCGAAGTCGGCGCCGTCCTTCATGCCGAGATCGAGGGCGGTCTTCTTGGTGTTGCCCGCGCCGACGTCCACGATCATCTGCGCGTACACGGAGTTGATCGAGCTGTTGGTGGCCTTCTGGACGGTCACCGGGCCGTAGCTGCGGTTGTCCTCGTTCTCCGGGCTGAACGGGATGCTGCTGCCGACGACCTTCCGCTTGCTGGTGCCGTCGTAGATCGTGCCGAGGCCGATCCTGCGGCCGTCCTGCGTATCGGCCTTGTTGTCCAGGGCGGAGGCGAGGACGAGCGGCTTGAAGGTGGAGGCGGGCTGGTAGTCGCGGCGGGTGGCGTTCGACGTCCAGTGCTCGGTGGCGCCGATGCCGCCGTACATCGCGACGACCTTGCCGGTCTTCGGGTCGACCGAGGTGGCACCTGCCTGGACGGTGGCGTCCTTCTTGTCGCCCTTGCGGTCGAGCTTCTCCTCCAGCTGCCGCTCGACCGCCTTGACCAGGGCCTTCTGCTTCTGCTCGTCGATGTTGAGGGTGATCGTCCAGCCGCCGGCCTTGATGTCCTCCTCGGGGATGCCCTGCCGCACCAGCTCCTGGTTGGCGGCCTCCACGAGGTAGCCGCGCTGGCCCTCCATGCCGGGGGCGGGCTTGGCCTTCTGCGGGGCGGGGAACTTCAGCCCGGCCCGCTTCGTCGCGTCGAGCCAGCCCTCCTCGACCATGTTGTCGAGGGTGTAGTTCCAGCGCTCCTCGACGAGCTTCTTGCCGGTCGGGGTGGCGGCGGTCCAGTCGTACTGGTTGGGCGCCTGGAGCAGGGAGGCGAGGTACGCGCCCTGGGCGATGTTCAGCTTGCCCGCGTCGACGCCGTAGTACGACTGCGCGGCGGCCTGGATGCCGTACGCACTGCGGCCGTAGTAGCTGGTGTTCATGTACCCGGCGAGGATCTCGGGCTTCTCCAGCTGCTGGTCGACCTTGAGCGCGATGACCATCTCGCGGAGCTTGCGGGTGACCGTCTGGTCCTGGTCCAGGTAGTAGTTCTTCACGTACTGCTGGGTGATGGTCGAACCACCCTGCTTGCCCTTGCCGGTCACCGTGTTCACGGCACCGCGCAGGGTGCCCTTGATGTCGATGCCGTTGTCCTTGTAGAAGGTCTTGTTCTCGGCGGCGACGAAGGCGTGCTGGACCTCGAGCGGGATCTTGTCCAGGCCGACGATCTCGCGGTTGATCTCACCGGTGCGGGCGAGGATCTTGCCGTCGGCGTACTTGTAGACGTTGCTCTGCATGGTCGCCTGGGCGTTGGCCTGCGGCACCGGGACCATCAGGTAGATCGCGTAGAAGGCTCCCATCAGGAGCAGGCAGCCGACGAAGAACGTGCCCAGGATCTTCTTCCAGGTGAACAGGCGGCGTATCCGCCCGCCCTTCTTCCCCTGGCTCTTGTCCGCTCGGCCCATGTCCTCCGTCGCTCCGCTCGTCGTGGTGTCGGGCGCGTCCCGCATCCGAATCAGCTCAGCAAGCTAACACCGCCGATGCTGACAAAGGGCGATCGATCCGGTCTTTCCGGACGTGACAATCAGCACCTGTCCCGGTGGAACCGACGCGTATGGGGCCCGGATGGTTGTGCGGCGCCGGTCACATCCACTCCTTCGGGGCTGATCCCGGCGACTTCGGGGCTCGCTCCGGCGGCGGAACGCCAGCTATACATCGTGCGTATACACCGCGTGTAGAGTGGCGGCATGTCCATAGGTCACACGCTCCTCGGACTCCTGGAGTCCGGCCCGCGCCACGGCTACGACCTCAAGCGCGCCTTCGACGAGAAGTTCGGCCACGACCGGCCCCTGCACTACGGGCAGGTGTACTCGACCATGTCCCGGCTGCTGAAGAACGGCCTGGTCGAGGTCGACGGCATCGAGGCCGGCGGCGGCCCCGAGCGGAAGCGGTACGCCATCACCGAGGCCGGCGTCACCGACGTCGAGCAGTGGATCGGCCGGCCCGAGAAGCCCGAGCCGTACCTCCAGTCCACGCTCTACACCAAGGTCGTCCTCGCCCTCCTCACCGGCCGCGAGGCCGCCCAGGTGCTCGACGTGCAGCGGGCCGAACACCTGCGGCTGATGCGCGAGCTGACCCGGCGCAAGAAGGACGGCGACCTCGCCGACCAACTGATCTGCGACCACGCCCTGTTCCACCTCGAAGCCGACCTGCGCTGGCTGGAACTGACCGCCGCCAGGCTCGACCGGCTCGCCGAGGAGCTCCGCCGATGACCACCACCCCCCTGCTCCGGGCGAGCGGCCTCACCAAGGCCTACGGCCCGACGCCCGCGCTCTCCGGCGCCGACTTCGCCATCCGGGCCGGCGAGGTCGTCGCCGTCATGGGCCCCTCGGGCTCGGGCAAGTCCACCCTCCTGCACTGCCTGGCCGGGATCGTCCGCCCCGACGCCGGCACCATCACCTACGACGGGCGGGAGCTCACCGCCCTCACCGACGGTGCCCGCAGCGCGCTGCGCCGCACCGACTTCGGCTTCGTCTTCCAGTTCGGCCAGCTCGTGCCCGAACTGACCTGCGCCGAGAACGTCGCCCTGCCGCTCCGGCTCGGCGGCGAGCGGCGCAAGGCCGCCGAGGCCCGGGCCCGGGAGTGGCTGGACCGCCTGGAGGTCGGCGACATCGCCGGCAAGCGGCCCGGCGAGATATCCGGCGGCCAGGGCCAGCGCGTCGCCGTCGCCCGCTCCCTGGTCACCGCCCCGCGCGTGCTCTTCGCCGACGAACCGACCGGCGCCCTCGACTCCCTCAACGGCGAGCGCGTGATGGCGCTCCTCACCGACGCGGCCCGGGACACCGGCGCCGCCGTCGTCCTCGTCACCCACGAGGCCCGGGTCGCCGCCTACTCGGACCGCGAGATCGTCGTCCGCGACGGCTCCGTGCGCGACGCGGAGTGGGCGGTATGAGGCTCCGTACCTGGGCGCGCGACCTGGCGCTCGGCGCCCGGTTCGCGGTCACCGGCGGCCGCAGGGGCTGGATCCGGACGGCCCTGACCGCCGTCGGCATCGGCCTCGGCGTGGCCCTGCTGCTCGTCGCCTCCGCCGTGCCCCACATGTCCTTCGCGCGCGAGGTCCGCGAGTCGCAGCGCAGCGTCGACGCGAGCCAGGAGAACCGCACACCCACCGCGGACTCCTTCCTGTACGCGACCCCCGAGACCGTCTTCCGGGGCGACGCCGTCACCGGCCTGGTCATGCGCCCCGAAGGCCCCGAGGCGCCCGCCCCGCCGGGACTGCCGAAGATCCCCGCCGCCGGCGAGATGTGGGTGTCCCCCGCGCTCGCCGACCTCCTCGGCTCCCCCTCCGGCGCACTGCTCCACGAGAGGCTCCCGTACAAGGTGGCGGGCACCATCGGCGAGGCGGGCCTCATCGGCCCCGGCGAGCTGCGGTACGTCGCCGGCAGCGCGACCCTCACCACCGACACCTACGACGGCCGGGGCCGCGGCTACGGCTGGTCGGTGCCGGAGGAACCGCTCAACGCCTTCCTGCTCCTGCTCGTCGTCATCGCCTGCGTCGTCCTCCTCCTGCCGGTCCTCGTCTTCGTCGCGACCGCCGTCCGCTTCGGCGGCGAGCAGCGCGACCGGCGGCTCGCCGCACTGCGCCTCGTCGGCGCGGACACCGCCATGGTGCGCCGGATCGCCGCCGGCGAGTCCCTCGCGAGCGCGCTCCTCGGCCTCGCGCTCGGCGGCGTCTTCTTCGCCCTGGGCCGGCAGGCCGTCGGCCTGGTGACGGTCTGGGACGTCAACGCCTTCCCCTCCGACGTCGTACCGCTGCTGCCGCTCGCCGCCCTCGTCCTCACCGTCGTCCCGGTCTCCGCGGTCGTGGTGAGCCTCTTCGCCCTGCGCGGGGTCGCCATCGAACCGCTCGGGGTCGTACGGTCCTCCACGCCCCGCCCGCGCAGGCTGTGGTGGCGGCTGCTGCTCGTCGCGGCCGGACTCGCGCTGCTCCTGCCGATGGCCGGCGGCATCGCCCTCTCGGACACCGCGATCGACACCAGCGCGGTCGCCGCCGGCGCCACCCTCGCCCTGGTCGGCCTCACCACGCTGCTGCCCTGGCTGGTGGAGGCCTGCGTCAAGCGGCTGCGCGGCGGCCCCGTCGCCTGGCAACTGGCGACCCGGCGCCTGCAGTTGAGCAGCGGTACCGCCGCCAGGGCGGTCAGCGGCATCGTCGTCGCGGCCGCCGGGGCGATCGCGCTGCAGATGCTGTTCCACTCCATGCAGAACGACTTCATGACCGTCAACGGCATCGACACCACACGGGCACAGATCCAGTCGTCGATCGACGCCGAGGACGGCGGCGAGGCCCGCGAGATGATCGACAAGTTCTCGAAGACCGAGGGCGTCACCGCCGTCGTCGGCACCATCGAGTCGCACGCCTGGCGCCCCGGACCGCTGCGGCAGGGCGAGGAGATCGGCCCGATCACCCCGCTCGTCGTCGGCGACTGCGCCTCGCTCAGGGAGCTGGCAGACCTGCCCTCCTGCACCGACGGCGACGTCTTCGTCGCCCTCGCCCACGGGAAGCTGGGCGCGGCCGAGGACGCCTGGGTCAAGGAGACCGCCCGGGCCGGCGCCGACGTCGCCCTGCGGGACCCGGCGGAGAGCCGCACCGCGCCGCCGACCTGGCGCGTCCCCGCCGCGGCCCGCACGGTCGAGGCGCGCGTCGACCCGGTCGGCAAGTACCAGTTCGGGATCTTCGCCACCCCGGCGGCGATCGACGCGACCCGGCTGGACGCGCCGGAGGCGACCGCGCTCGTACGGATCGACCCGGCTGTCCCGGACGCCACCGAGCACGTAAGGAACACGGCGGCGGCGATCGACCCGCTGGCCTGGGTCCGCACCCTGCAGAACATCGAGCGGGACGAGCAGTACACCAGCGTCCGCACCGGCATCCTGGTCGGCGCCACGGCGACGATGCTGCTCGTCGCGGCCTCGCTCCTGGTCACGACCCTGGAGCAATTGCGGGACCGCAAGAGGCTGCTGTCCTCCCTGGTCGCCTTCGGCACCCGGCGCGCGACCCTGAGCCTGTCGGTCCTCTGGCAGACGGCGATCCCGATCGGCCTCGGCATGGTGCTCGCCGTCGCGGGCGGCCTCGGGCTCGGTGTCGTGCTCCTCAGGATGATCGACAAGCAGGTCGTGGACTGGTGGGTGTTCCTGCCGGTGGCGGGCGTCGGCGCGGCGATGGTCGCATTCGTGACCCTGCTGTCCCTCCCGGCCCTGTGGCGCCTGATGCGCGCCGACGGCCTCAGGACGGAGTAGCGGGCGTACGGGAGCACCGCGTACGGGTGGTGGGCCGCCGGTCAGCGGCCGGCGCCCACCACCCGTACCGGCAGCCGCTTCATCGCGCCCCGCAGTGCACCGGCCAGCTCCTCGAACTCGGCCTGCCGCGCCGAACCCGTGCGCATCGCGAGAGCGACCTGCCGGGTCGGCGCCGGATCGCTGAAACACCCCGTGAACAGGGCCGCGTTCCGCGCGGTCTCCACCTTGACCGCCGTACGCGGCAGCAGGGTCACCCCGAGCCCGCCCGCGACCAGCTGCACGAGCGTGGCGAGCCCGGCGGCGGTCGTGGTGACCGGCGCCCCCTCCGTGCGCCCGGCCTCCCGGCAGATGTCGAGGGCCTGGTCGCGCAGGCAGTGCCCCTCGTCGAGCAGGAGCAGGTTGAGCTCCTTGAGGGCCTCGCGCGGAATGTCGTCCCGCCCGGCCAGCGGATGGCCCTGCGGGGTGACGAGCACGAAGTCCTCGTCGAAGAGCGGGAGTTCGGTGACTCCCGGCACCCCGAGCGGCACGGCGAGCAGCAGCAGGTCGAGCCGCCCGGCCGCGAGCCCCTCCAGGAGCGAGGACGTCTGCTCCTCGTGGACCTGGAGGTCGAGCTCCGGGTAGCGCTCGTGGACCAGGCTGAGGACGCTCGGCAGCAGGTACGGGGCGACCGTCGGGATCACACCGAGCCGCAGCACCCCGGTGAACGGGGCCTGCGCCGCCTCCGCCTCCTCCATCAGCTCCGACACCGCGTCCAGGACGGCCCGGGCCCGCGCCGCCAGCCGCTCCCCCGCGGGTGAGAGCAGCACCTTCCGCGTCGTACGCTCGAGGAGCTGGACACCCAGTGCCTCTTCGAGGGCGGAGACCGCACCCGAGAGCGCCGGCTGGCTCATCCCTATCGCCGCCGCCGCGTCACGGAAGTGCAGATGCTCCGCGACCGCCGCGAACGCTCTGAGCTGGGACAAGCTGGGCTGCTTCACACGCCGCACCGACATCACTGATAACCACCTTCGATCAACCCGAGCCAGTCTAGCTATTTCACTGATCAATGCACTCCGTGCCAGGATGACGACCGTCCAACCCCTCACGGAAGCCCCAAAAGGGATCTTCCAACCTGCAAGGAGAGCGCGTGCTCACTGTCGGTGACCAGTTCCCCACCTACGACCTGACCGCCTGCGTGTCGCTGGAGAGCGGCAAGGAGTTCGAGCAGATCGACCACAAGTCCTACGAGGGCAAGTGGCGCGTGGTGTTCTTCTGGCCCAAGGACTTCACCTTCGTCTGCCCGACCGAGATCGCCGCCTTCGGCAAGCTGAACGACGAGTTCGCGGACCGCGACGCCCAGATCCTCGGCGTCTCCGGCGACTCCGAGTTCGTCCACCACGCCTGGCGCAAGGACCACGCCGACCTGCGTGACCTGCCCTTCCCGATGCTCGCCGACTCCAAGCACGAGCTCATGCGCGACTGCGGTGTCGAGGGCGAGGACGGCTTCGCCCAGCGCGCCGTCTTCATCGTGGACCCGAACAACGAGATCCAGTTCACCATGGTGACCGCCGGCTCCGTGGGCCGTAACCCCAAGGAGGTCCTGCGGGTCCTCGACGCCCTGCAGACCGACGAGCTGTGCCCCTGCAACTGGAACAAGGGCGAGAACACCCTCGACGCGGCCGCGCTCCTGTCGGGCGAGTGATCTGACATGGCTCTCGACGAACTCAAGTCCGCCATACCGGACTTCGCCAAGGACCTGAAACTGAACCTCGGTTCGGTCATCGGCAACAGCGAGCTCCCGCAGCAGCAGCTCTGGGGCACGGTCCTCGCCTGCGCGATCGCCTCGCGCTCGCCGAAGGTCCTCGCGGAGCTGGAGCCGGAGGCGAAGGCCAACCTGAAGCCCGAGGCGTACACGGCGGCCAAGTCCGCCGCCGCGATCATGGCGATGAACAACGTCTTCTACCGGACCCGGCACCTGCTGTCGGACCCCGAGTACGGGACGATGCGCGCCGGTCTGCGGATGAACGTCATCGGCAACCCGGGCGTCGAGAAGGTCGACTTCGAGCTGTGGTCGCTGGCCGTCTCCGCGATCAACGGCTGCGGCCAGTGCCTGGACTCGCACGAGCAGGTCCTGCGCAAGGCCGGTGTCGACCGCGAGACGATCCAGGAGGCCGTCAAGATCGCCTCGGTCATCCAGGCGGTCGGCGTCACCCTCGACGCGGAGGCGCTCCTCGCCGAGTAGGGCGTACGAGCCCGCTCACGCGAAGGGCCCCGGGGCGACAGCCCCGGGGCCCTTCCGTCATCACGTCACTTCTTCAGCGCAGCCACCAGCGCGGTCAGGTCCTCCGCGAGGACGGCGTCGATGCCCGTGAGGTCGACCGCCTCGGTGTTCGTGGTCTCCTCGCCGGCTTCCGCGTCCCACACGCTGTTCGTACTGACCGAGATCTCCAGCTCCACCTGGCCGTCGAGGACGGCCATCTCCGCGCCCTCGTCGCCCGGGTGCATGATGAAGAAGGTCGCCTCGCCCAGCCCGTCGATCCGCTGGAAGTCCCCCCACGAGGACCCTTCGTAGCGGGCGAGGAACTCCGGTCCCGGGTCGGTCACCTTGTGCAGCCGGTAGGTGATCGAGACGCCGTGTCCGGTCTCCGGCTTCCCCATCGTCACCGAGCAGTACGCCGTGTCCAGCGCCGCGTGATTGTCCGCGGAGGCCCCGACATCCGCGCTCTTCGGCCCCAGGACCCCGGCGAGCCCCTTCAGTTCGGCCCGCTCGCACAGGTCCGCCACGGTGACGTAGCCCGCGAGGTCGGGCCCGTCGTCCTGGCTCCGCTCGTACGCGTAGAGCCCGCCGGCCCACACCGCCGAGGCCGCCACCGCGCCGCCGAGCGCCCACAGCCAGGGGCGGCCCGGCCTGCTCGGCCGCTCGGACGGTTCGACGGTCTCGGTGGTCGGCGCCTCCGCCGCGGGGAACTCCTCCCCGCCCACCAGCTCCGGCTCGGATATCACGCGTCGTCCCTTCCCTTGGAGCCCGGCGCGGGCGTGGGCGCCACCCGCCACGCGGTCGCGCCGCGCGGCTCCGGAGTGCTGAGCAGGGCCTGTTCGTGGCTGTACGCGCGGAGGTAGCCGACCACGGTGTTGGTCACGGCGACCAGCGGCACCGCGACCACCGCACCGCCGATGCCCGCGGTCAGACCGCCGGCCGCGACCGCGAGGACGACGGCCAGCGGGTGCACCCGTACCGCGCGGCCCAGGATGAACGGCTGCAGCACGTGCCCCTCGATCTGCTGCACGGCCAGGACAACGACCAGGACCATGAGGGCGGTGAACACCCCGTTGGTGACCAGGGCGACCACGCACGCGAGGGCTCCGGAGATGACGGCGCCGACCAGCGGGATGAACGCGAACAGGAAGATGAAGACGGCGAGCGGCACGGCCATCGGCACGTCGAGGAAGTACAGACCGAGCCCGATGAAGACCGCGTCGATCAACGCCACGAGGACCGTGCCCCGCACATACGCGGTCAGCGTCCGCCAGGCCCGCGGCCCCGCGCCCGCCACGCCGGGTCGGGCCTGCGCGGGCACCAGCTTGAGCGACCAGTGCCAGACCTTCTTCCCGTCGTAGAGCAGGAAGAGGGTGCAGAACATCGCGAGCAGGATCCCGGTGATCGCCTCGATGACGACGGTGACGCCCTGGAGACCCGCGGAGGTGATCTGCTCGGTGTTGGCGCCGATGGTGTCGCTGAGGTTCTTGGCGATGTCGTTGATCTGCTTCTCGGTCACGTGGAACGGGCTGTCGAGCAGCCAGCGCTTGAGCTCCTCGATGCCGTCCCTGACCCGGTCCGACAGGTTGTCGAGGTTGTCCATGACCTGCCAGACCACGAACCAGCCGACCAGGCCCATGATCACGAAGCCTGCGACGGCGGTGATCGCCGTGGCGACCCCGCGCGGCAGCCCCATCCCGCGCAGCCGGGCGACGGTGGGCTGGAGCAGTGCGGTGATGAGGAGCGCGGCGACGAACGCGAGGACGACCAGCTGCACCTCGCTGATCACCTTCATCAGCACCCAGACCGTGCCCGCGAGCACGAGCAGCCGCCAGCCCGCCTCGGCGGCGACCCGCATGCCCCACGGGATCGCGGCGACCGGGTCGGGGCGGGCCGCTATGGCCGGGGCGTAGTCCGGCGGCGCGGGCACGGAGGCGACGCCACCCCGCGGCGCTCGCCGCCCGGGCCACCGCTCACCGGCCGGCGTCCCCGCGTCGGCGGACGTGCCGCCGGTCCCGCCGGGCGACTCCTGCCGTGACTCCCGCCCGATGCCCGTGCCGTCACCGCTGTCGCTGCTGTCACTGCCGTCGCCGGTGCGTCGGTCGTCGCCGCCGTTGCTGCCGTTTCCGGCCTTGCTGCCGTGGCCGTCGGCGGGCTCGGCGCGGGTGGCGGCGTCGGCGCCCGTGACCGGCTCGGCGCCCAGGTCGTCCGCGCGCTCCGCGCGGGCGCGACGGCGCTCGCCCATGCGGCTGAGCTCGTCGCCCAGCCGGCTCAGCCATCCTGGCAGTCTCGACATCCTCTTCCCTCTTCCCCCGCTCACTCCCCCGGGGAGCACGTGCGCCCGAACCTACACGCATGAAGCCCCCCACCGTAGGACGGTGAGGGGCTCAGCGAGGTTGAGGCGCCGGTACTAGTACCAGCGGTTGGCCTGCCAGAAGTTCCACGCGCCACAGGGGCTGTCGTAGCGGTTGTTCATGTAGTTCAGGCCCCACTTGATCTGGGTGGCCGGGTTCGTCTGCCAGTCGGCACCGGCCGACGACATCTTCGAACCGGGGAGGGCCTGGACGAGACCGTACGCGCCGGAAGACGGGTTGGTCGCGCGGTAGTTCCAGCCGGACTCGTGGTCCACGATGTTGCTGAAGCACTGGAACTGCGAGGCCGGGATCATCTGGCGGGCGATCGCCTTGACCTCGGCGATGGAGTAGGAGCCCTGCGCGGAGAAGCTGGACGCGTCACGGACCGAGGAACGCTCGGCGCGCTCGGCGGCCTCCTTGCGCTCCTTCTCCGCCTTGTCGGCAGCCTTCTTCTTCGCCTCGGCGTCCTTGGCGGCCTGAAGACGCGCCGATTCCTCGGCGGACTTCTTCGCGGCCGAGTCGGCCGCGGCGGCCTGGACGCTGGCCTGCTCCGAGAGCGAGGAGACCTGTACCTGCGCCTGCTCGCCCGCGGGGATGTCCGCGAGCAGCGTGGTGTCGGCCGCGGTGGCCTCGAAGTTGTCGCCCGAGGGCTGGGTGTCGCCAGAGGCAACACCCACGACGGCGCCGACGGTGGTGACCGCAGTGGCCGAAGCCACCGCGAATCCCCGGACCGAGATCCGGCTCACACGGTTTCCTTCCAGCATCGCTCGCAGAGGTGACCAAGCGGGCGAAATCGTGCCCCTGGCGCTGGTCTCCGACGTACTGGGTCACAGAAGACACGGGCCCGTGGTGCTGTGGGCGGCATACGGCGAACGGCTGTTGAGTTGTGTGGTGCCGCACCCCTGGGGGTGCACGTGTGCCGTATGCGGGGCCTGACGGAAGCAAGACTCTGCCGGACGCCGACACCGCAAGGCAATTCCGAGTTGCGTGTGAAAGCTCACACCTCGTAAGTCACAGAAGTTTTGGCGGATTTCCCGGACAGCACGACGCCGCCCGGCTAAGCTCCTGCGCTCTGCCGGGCGGCGTCAACTCCCGTACCCGTACGGGATCGTGCGAATCGGCCCTAAGGGACCGAACGGATCAGATCTGCCCGTCCTCCAGCATTTCGGTCACCAGTGCGGCGATCTGCGAACGCTCCGAGCGCGTCAGCGTGACGTGCGCGAAGAGCGGATGCCCCTTCAGCTTCTCCACGACGGCGACGACTCCGTCGTACCGGCCGACCCTCAGGTTGTCCCGCTGGGCCACGTCATGGGTCAGCACGACACGGGAGTTCGCCCCGATCCGGGACAGAACGGTCAGCAGGACGTTCCGCTCCAGCGACTGGGCCTCGTCCACGATCACGAACGCGTCGTGCAGCGAACGGCCCCGGATGTGCGTGAGCGGCAGGACCTCCAGCATCCCCCGGCCGAGCACCTCCTCGATGACCTCGCGGCCCGCCACGGCCGACAGCGTGTCGAAGACGGCCTGCGCCCACGGGCTCATCTTCTCGGCCTCGCTGCCCGGCAGATAGCCGAGCTCCTGGCCGCCGACCGCGTACAGCGGACGGAACACCATCACCTTCTGGTGCTGCCGGCGCTCCAGGACCGCTTCCAGGCCCGCGCAGAGGGCCAGCGCCGACTTGCCCGTACCGGCCCGGCCGCCCATCGAGATGATGCCGACGTCCGGGTCGAGGAGCAGATCGAGCGCGATCCGCTGCTCGGCGCTGCGGCCACGGATGCCGAACGCCTCCCGGTCGCCGCGCACCAGCCGGACGTTGCCCTCGGCCGTGATCCGGCCGAGCGCCTTGCCCCGCTCGGACTGCAGGACCAGACCCGTGTGCACCGGCAGCTCGGCGGCCTCCGGCACGTACAGCGTCTCCTGGTCGTACAGCAGGTCCACCTGGTCGGCGGAGAGGGCCAGTTCGGACATTCCGGTCCAACCGGAGTCCGTGATGGCGAGTTCCGCGCGGTACTCCTCGGCGAGCAGGCCCACCGAGGACGCCTTGATGCGCAGCGGCAGATCCTTGGAGACGACCGTGACGTCGTACCCCTCGGCCTGCAGGTTGCGCGCGACGGCCAGGATCCGGGAGTCGTTGTCCCCCAGCCGATAGCCGGCCGGGAGGACACCGGGGTCCGAATGGTTCAGCTCGACACGCAGGGTGCCGCCCAGGTCCCCGATGGGGAGCGGGGCGTCCAGACGCCCGTACCGGACCCGGAAGTCGTCCAGGAGGCGCAGGGCCGCCCGGGCGAAGTAGCCGAGCTCGGGGTGGTGTCGCTTGGCCTCCAACTCCGTGACCACGACGATCGGGAGCACGACCTCGTGCTCGTCGAACCGTGACACGGCGTTGGGGTCGGCCAGCAGGACGCTGGTGTCGAGAACATAGGTGCGCCTGTCGGACAAGCGGCGCTTAGTGCTGGTCACCACGGAAGGACAGACCCCCTTTGACGACCCCTGAGAGGTCGGGGCGCGACGGAAGCGGTGTCGCTGCGGGATGGGACCGGGCTCTGGCCACGATGCGCGGGCCGAGCTCCGGCCCTCCGCTCCGTCCGTACATGTCCTGCACGGTCGTCCTGGTGCAACGGGCCTCCCGGGTGGCGGTCTCCGTGCCGCTCACTCTGGAAGGGATATGCCCTCGATCACGCGCCGCCATGCCATGGCATATGACGACGTGTTCGTGAACAGAGTCGAACGTCCGGTGATCGCTCCCACGGACCGACGGGGGTGACGGAGGCGAAAGAGGTGACGGGAGTGGTTCAGGATCCGTAGCGGCGGTGGCGCGCCGCGTAGTCGCGCAGCGCCCGCAGGAAGTCGACCTTGCGGAAGGCCGGCCAGTGGACCTCACAGAAGTAGTACTCCGAGTGCGCGCTCTGCCACAGCATGAAACCGGACAGCCGCTGCTCGCCACTGGTCCTGATCACCAGATCCGGGTCGGGCTGCCCGCGCGTGTACAGGTGCTCCGAGATGTGCTCGACATCGACGATCTCGGCGAGCTCCTCGAAGCTCGTCCCCTTCTCCGCGTGCTCGAGGAGCAGCGAACGGACCGCGTCCGCGATCTCCTGGCGGCCGCCGTAGCCCACCGCTACGTTCACGAGTATCCCCGCGTTGTCGCGCGTGGCCTGCTCGGCCTCCTTCAGCACGGACTGCGTACGGGCAGGCAGCAGATCCAGCGTGCCGACGTGATGCACCCGCCAGCGGCCGTCCGCGGCCAGCGCGCGCACCGCGTCTTCGATGATCGCGAGCAGGGGGCGGAGCTGCGCCTCGGGCCGGTTCAGGTTGTCCGTCGAGAGCATCCAGAGCGTCACGACCTCGACATCGGTCTCGGCACACCAGCCGAGCAGCTCCTGGATCTTGTCCGCGCCGGCCTTGTGGCCCTGCTCGGGGGTCCCACCGGAGGCCTTGGCCCAGCGCCGGTTGCCGTCCAGGATGACGCCGATGTGCTTGGGCACCTGGGCGTGGTCGAGGCGGCCTTCCACCCGGCGTGCGTAGAGCCCGTACACCAGGTCGCGCAGGTTCACTGTTCTTAACCCCTCCATGCCGCGGCGGTCCCCGAAGCCGACACCCTACTGCGGACGGGTCACAGGCTCCCAGCCCGGGACTGTCACAAGTCCGTGATAAGCAGAGATACGTGACTCATTCCCCGATCTACACCGCCTCCGCGGACCGCTACGAACACATGGAGTACCGCCGCACCGGCCGCAGCGGACTCAAGCTCCCCGCCGTCTCCCTCGGCCTCTGGCACAACTTCGGCGACGACCGTGCGCTCGACACCCAGCGTGCGATCCTGCGCCGCGCCTTCGACCTCGGCGTCACCCACTTCGACCTGGCGAACAACTACGGGCCGCCGCCCGGCTCCGCCGAGCTGAACTTCGGCAAGATCTTCGCCCAGGACTTCGCGCCCTACCGGGACGAGCTGATCGTCTCGACCAAGGCCGGCTACGAGATGCACCCCGGCCCGTACGGCGAGTGGGGCTCCCGCAAGTACCTGATGTCCTCGCTCGACGCCTCCCTGAAGCGGATGGGCCTCGACTACGTCGACATCTTCTACTCGCACCGCTTCGACCCGCACACCCCGCTGGAGGAGACGATGGGGGCGCTCGCCTCCGCCGTCCAGCAGGGCAAGGCGCTGTACGTCGGCGTCTCGTCGTACAACAGCGAGCAGACCGCCGAGGCCGCGCGGATCCTCAAGGACATGGGCGTCCCGGCGCTCATCCACCAGCCGTCGTACTCGATGATCAACCGCTGGACCGAGGACGACGCCCTCCTCGACACGCTGGAGGCGGCCGGCATGGGCTGCATCGCCTTCGTGCCGCTGGCCCAGGGGCTGCTCACCAACAAGTACCTGAAGGGCATCCCGGAGGGTTCGCGGGCGACGCAGGGCAAGTCCCTCGACCCGAACCTGCTCTCCGACGAGGTCCTGCGCCGGCTGCGCGGCCTGGCCGACATCGCCGAGAAGCGCGGCCAGTCCCTGGCGCAGCTGGCGCTGTCGTGGGTGCTGCGCGACGAGCGGATGACCTCCGCGCTGATCGGCGCGTCCAGCGTCGCCCAGCTGGAGGAGAACGTGGCCGCGCTGGCGGCGCCGCCGCTCACCGACGACGAGCTGAAGGAGATCGACTCCTTCGCCGTGGACACCGCGGGCACCAACATCTGGGCCGGCCGGGGCTGAGCCCGACCTCAGGCTCTCCCCGGGCGGGGCCGGGGGGAGCCGGAGGGGCTGGGGGCCGGGGGGAGCCGGTGGGCCGGGGGCCGGGCGAGCCGGTGGGCC
>NZ_JBEZNQ010000112.1:0-18527 GCF_040653315.1 Streptomyces sp. NPDC047981
GGCCCGGGCACGGCGGGCGGCTCTGGCGGGCACCAGCCCGCCGGCGCCACCCTCCGCTGGTCCTCCGACAAGGGCTGGGTCGACCGCCCCGCCGCCGCCCTCGGCGAGCCGCCCGAGACGGCGTCCCTGCCGACGCTCGCCCAGCTCACCAGCGCCGAGCAGCGCTGGGCGGACCGCGAGGAGGACATCACCACCGTCGGCGGCGACCCCTTCGAGGTCGGGCAGGTGTTCGCCCGCCGCTGGATGGAACGGCTCCCCGAGCAGAGCCACGTCCAGAAGCTCTCCCTCATGTACCCGCGGATCCCGCACCGCATCGACGGCGAACTGCTCCGGTACGCCGCCAGGTTCGGCCTGCTCGCCCACAAGGACGACCAGATCGACGAGCACGACCGGTACGCGATCAGGGCCGGATTCTGGCGCGAGATCGACGTCCGGGCCGCCGCGGAACGCGCCCCCGCTGGGGAGTAGCGCGGGGGACCCCGTAGGCTCTCCCCCCGTGAGTACGGTGTGCGTGGTGCGCGATCTGGTCAAGACGTACCCCGCCGCGCGCGCCCGGCGGGGGACTCCCGCGACGCCCGAGGTCCGCGCCACCGACGGGATCAGCCTCGAGGTCGGCGGCGGCGAGATCTTCGGCCTGCTCGGGCCCAACGGCGCAGGCAAGTCCACGCTGGTCCGCCAGCTGACCGGGCTGATGCGCCCCGACTCGGGCACCGTCGAGGTGCTCGGCCACGATCTCGTACGCCATCCGGAGCGCGCCGCGCGCCTGCTCGCCCACCTCGGCCAGGAGTCCACCGCGCTCGACGAGCTGACGGTCGCGCTCGCCGCCGAGACCACGGCGCGGCTGCGCGGGCTCTCCGCCCGGGACGCCCGGGCCGAGAAGGACGCGGTCCTCGACGAGCTGGGCCTGACCGAGCTGGCCGGCCGGCCGCTGAAGAAGCTCTCCGGTGGACAGCGGCGGCTCGCCTGTGTCGCCGCCGCGCTCGTCGGCGAGCGGCCGATCCTGGTCCTCGACGAGCCCACCACCGGGATGGACCCGGTCGCCCGGCGGGCCGTCTGGTCCGCCGTCGACCGCCGGCGCGCCGAGCACGGCACCACCGTGCTGCTCGTCACCCACAACGTGATCGAGGCCGAGACCGTACTGGACCGCGTCGCGGTGCTGGAGCGCGGCCGGGTCATCGCCTGCGACACCCCGGCCGGGCTCAAGGAGCGGGTCGCGGGCGAGGTGCGGGTCGAACTGGTGTGGCGCGAGCGCGCCCCGCTGGAGGTGCCCGAGGTCGCCGCTCTGCACGGGCTCGCGCAGGAGACCGGGCGGCGCTGGACGCTCCGGCTCGCCCCGGACCACGCCAGGGCGACGGTCGCGGCGGTGACGGGCGGGGCGGCGTTCGCGGCCCTGGACGACTTCACCCTGGCGACGCCGAGCCTGGAGGACGTGTATCTGGCGCTGGGCGGGGAGACGCAGGGGTTGGTCAAGGCATGAGGAGCTGTACGGAGTGAGTATCGTGCCCGCCCAGGCCGCGTCGGGGTCGGGGGCGGCTTCGTCGTCGCCGTTGTCGGCGTCCTCCGAGATCCGGACGGCCGGGGGCTCCGACGGGTCGGAGACCGCGCGCCCGGCCGCGCCGTTGGCGCCGCGCGCCCGGCTGCTGCCCGCGCTGGCCGCGGTGTACCGCGCGCAGCTCTCGCGGGCCCGGGTCTCCCGCATCCCCCTGCTCTTCGTGGCGACCTTCCAGTCCGTCGGGATCATGGTCCTGATGCGGGGAGTCGTCGACGGCGGTTCGGAGGCGCGTGCCGTGGTGGCGGGCTCCTCGGTGCTCGTCGTCGCGTTCGTCGCGCTGAACCTGCTCGCCCAGTACTTCGGACAGCTGCGGGCGACCGGCGGCCTCGACCACTACGCCACCCTGCCGGTGCCGCCCGCGGCCGTCGTGCTCGGGGCGGCGGGGGCGTACGCCTCCTTCACCGTGCCGGGGACGGCGGTCACCGCGGTGATCGGCTCCCTGCTCTTCGGGCTGCCGCTCGGCAACCTCTGGATCCTGGCGGCGGTCGTGCCGCTGGCGGGCGCCGCGCTCGCCGGACTGGGCGCCGCGCTCGGGCTGCTCGCGCCGCGCCAGGAGTTCGCGACGCTGCTCGGGCAGCTGGGCATGTCGGCCGCGCTGCTCCTGGGCGTGCTGCCGGCGGAGCGGCTGCCGGGGCCGATCGGCTGGGCGCGGGACCTGCTGCCGTCGACGTACGGGGTGGAGGCGCTGGCGAGGACCTTCGACGCGCGTCCGGACTGGACGGCGGTCGGCCTGGACCTCGCGGTGTGCGGGGTGGTCGGGGTGGTCTCGCTCGCGGTGGCGACCTGGGCGTATCGGCGGGCGGCGGTCCGCTGAGGCGGGCGCCTCGCGGACCTGGCACGATGGCGGGGTGACCGCACCCCTGACACCGCCTCACCAGCCACCGAACGACGCCGTGCCGCCGGAGGGGTGGCCGGCGCCCTATCCGCCGCTGCCCGCCGACGACGGGGCCCCGAGCGTGGCCACGGAGCTGCGGCAGTCCGCCGTCGTGGCCGCGGTGTCGACGGTGGCCGGCGTGGCCCTGGGGCTGCTGTGGCTGTGGCTCGCGCCGAAGGTGCCGCTCATCTCGGACGGCAAGGCGGTGTTCCTGCGGAACTCCGAGGGCGAGGCGGCGGTCGGTGCGGACGGCACGTTCGTGCTCCTCGCGCTCGGCTTCGGCGCGGTGGCGGCGGCGCTGGTCTTCCTGATCCACCGGCACGGCGGCGTGGCGCTCGTGCTCGGGCTCGCGGCGGGCGGTGTGCTGGGTTCTGCGCTCGGGTGGGGCGTGGGCACGTTCTTCGGCCCGACCCATGACGTGGTCGCGCACGCGCGGGAGGTCGGCGCGAACGTCGTCTTCGACGCGCCGCTGAAGCTGGAGATGTGGGCGGGGGCGCTGCTGGCCTGGCCGTTGGCGGCCATGATCGTCCACCTGATCCTGACGGCCCTCTTCGGTCCGAGGGACCCGGAGCCGGGTTGGCCCGCGCCCCAGCCGCCGCAGTCCCAGGGACCGACCCCGACGTCGTGACCCGTACGGGGCGGGGGCCGGGGCCGGGATTCCCCCCGGACCACCCCTCCCCCAAACTCTGACGAGACCGGGGGCTCCGCCCCCGTACCCCCGTGCCGCGGGGGTGCCCGGTTTCGGGTGGGGCGCGCCCGGAGGGCTAGTTTCGGCCGATGGGGGCCAGGACTGCCTCGGTCAGGGTGGTCAGGGCCGTGGGGGTGAGTTCGACCTCCAGGCCTCGGCGGCCCGCCGAGATGCAGATCGTCTCGTGGGTGGACGCCGAGGCGTCCAGGACCGTGCGGAGGCGCTTGCGCTGGCCCAGGGGGGAGATGCCGCCCCGTACGTAGCCGGTCGTGCGCTCCGCCAGGGTGGGGTCCGCCATCGTCGCGCGCTTGCCGCCGACCGCCGAGGCCAGGGCCTTGAGGTCCAGCTGGCCCGCGACCGGGACGACCGCGACCGTCAGTTCGCCGTCGACGTCCGCGACCAGCGTCTTGAAGACCCGGTCGGGGGAGACGCCCAGCGCCTCCGCCGCCTCCTCGCCGTACGAGGGGGACGCCGGATCGTGGTCGTAGGAGTGGACGGTGTAGTCCACCCCGGCCGCCGTCAGGGCGACCGTCGCCGGGGTGCCGCCCGTCTGCTTCTTCTGCTTCTTCGCCACTGGGCGCTCCTCCGTCAGTTCGGGCTCGTAGGCGCCCGGGTCAGCTCCACCGCCGGCAGCGACGGCAGGTGCCGCAGCACCGCCGTCTCCGACCGCAGCAGCGTCAGCTCCTCGCGCAGCCGCGTCGCCGTGTCCGGGGCCTGGAGGAGCCGTTGCTTCGCCGGGGTGTCCAGCACCGCGGCCGCCGCCACCAGGTACGACACCACCGACGGGTCGTCCGGCAGGTCGCTCGTCGTCAGCGACCGCTCCCGCGCCCCCGCCAGCCGCTTCTGGTAACTCCGGAACGCCCGCAGCACGCCCTCCGCGAGCGTGCCCGCCTCGTCGCCCTGCTCCTCCGGGATCTCCTCGACCTCCGCCACCAGGAACGGCCCGCTCGCGTCCACCGACAGCAGCTTCACCCGGGTCGTGCCGGTGGCCATCACCTCGAAGCTGCCGTTCGCCCGCTCCCTGATCGTCGCCGCGTCGGCGATGCAGCCGACCCGGTGGAACGCCTGGATCGGGTCCGGGCCGAAGCCCGCCGCGGGCCCCTTCTCCGGCATCGCCGTCGGGTCCGGCATTCCCGGCGCCGTCGGCGCGACCTCACGGCCGTCGCGGATCGCGACGACGGCGAAGCGGCGGGGCTCCGCGTCGTCGGTCTTGAGCAGCTCGCGCATCATGGCGCGATATCGCTCCTCGAAGACGTTCAGGGGCAGCACGAGGCCCGGGAACAGCACCGTGTTGAGCGGGAAGAGAGGCAGGCGAGCGGGGGTCACAGCGGTCAAGCGTAATGGCCGCCGGGCCCGCTCCGGTCGGCCCGTCCATGACCGGTCCGCCACCCCGGCCGCAGAGCGGTGTCGCGGCCGGTTCCGAACCCCGCGCCGCGGCCGCTCCCGCGCCCCTCGTCCCGCAGCGGCATCGCCCGGGCCACCGCCGCCCGGACCGCGTCCCGCGTCTCCAGGAAACCGTTGAGCGGGTCGTCGCCGACCAGCGCCCAGGGGAACGACGTGGCGTACGGGCCGATCCTCCGGAACTCCTCCAGGGCCTCCTCCCAGCGCCCCCGCCGGACCAGGACGTAGACCAGGAGGTTGCGCACCTCGGCCGGCCAGGCGTCGCCCTCCGGGTATGCCGCCGACAGCACGAGACCCCGGTCCGCCGCCGCGTCGATCCGGTCGTCCGGCATCGGGCCGGTGCCGGTGAGGTACTGGGCGAAGGCCGCGTTGACCGGGAGGACCCGGGCGAGCGAGCCGGGCGGGGCGTCCTCGGCGGCCTGCTCGGCGAAGTCGAAGCACTCGCGGTGCGAGCCGTACCACTGGGCCGAGAGGTAGCGCAGCGCGGCGATGTGGCAGCCGTAGTGGTGCGGGGAGCGGCGCACGGCCTGCTCCCAGAGGGACTCGAAGGCCGCGTGCCCCGCGTGCGTGCCCCGCGCGTGGTCGAGGGCCAGCCGCCAGGGCACCGGGTCGCAGGGCGAGGCCTCGGCCGCCGCGTCGATCAGCGGCCCCAGCTCGCGCAGCCGCTCCGCGCGGGCGGGCGACTCCCAGGCGCGGCGCACCGCGAGCTCGGCCTTCACGAGGAGCGCGTCCGGGTCGCGCGGGGCGGCTTCGAGCCAGCGGGTCAGCCACTCGTCACGGCTGTACGCGAAGGTGGCGAGGCGGGCCACGTACCGGTCCCTGGCCTCCCACTCGGCGCCGTCCCTGGTTGTCGCGAGCAGCTTGGCCGCGGGCTCGGGATCGGCGAGCGCGGCCGCGATCAGCGCCGGGGCGAGCCGCTCGTCCGGCACGTCGAGCAGCACGTCGTCGTCCGGCGGCAGTGCGGCGGTGAGCCGCGGTGCGTGCCGGACCAGACGGGCGGTGCCGATCAGGGCGCGGAGCAAAGACATGGTGCGGACCATTGAAAACCGCAGGTGGGAGCGGCGCCAGTGGGTGACTGTGAAGCTTTGGTAGCGGCGGGAAAGTTGTCCTCCAGATGGTCAAGACAGCGTAAAGAAAGAGGCGGAGGTTGGCGCAATCCGCCCCCTTGGTCACACGACTCCCACGGGCCGCCGTGGGCGTGCGGGGGCTTCCATGAGCGTCGGTGGGGGGTTCCGTCGGCTTCGGTCGGCTTCCGTTCGCTTCGGTCTTCCGGGCGGCCTGGCCCCTCACCCGCGCCGCAGCAGCCGGGACGCCCCCGCCGCCACCGTCGTGGCGAGCACCCAGCCCAGCAGGATGAGCGCCGTCGCCAGCCACTGCCACACGCCCTGGAGGCGCCAGTAGCCGTCCTGGCCGAGATTGATCACCGGCAGCAGCAGATCCAGCGCGTACAGCGTGGCGCTCCAGTTCGGCGACTCCTCCGCCTTCAGCGGCACCGGGTCGTGGCGCGAGAACGCCAGCGCGCCGGCCGCCCAGAGCACCGCCATCCACAGCGCCGCCCGGCCCGGGCGGTAGCCGTACGCAACCGTCCAGTCCTGGAGGTGGCCCCAGAGCTTGCCGGCCACCGGCAGGGTCTCCCGGCGTCTGCGCTGCTTGGCGAGCAGCACCTCCCGGGCGTCCGCGTCCTCCCCGCTGTTGCGCAGGACCGTCGCCAGGCGTTCGTACGGCTCCGGGGCGTACTCCGGGGTCGCCGCCGCCACCCACTCCAGGCGCCGCGCCAGCGGGAAGTGCCCGTACGGCACGAGGTTCTCGTAGACGAAGCCGTTCATCGACAGGCCGCCGGGGCCCGGCCAGCTCGTGGAGAGGTCGATCAGCGTCACCACCCGGGCGCCGTTGAGCACCACCCGGCCCTCCTCCGGCTGCTCCCCGTTGAACCGCAGCTCCGGCGTCACGATCCGGCGCAGCGACACCTCCTCCCGCTTCGAGCCGTCGAGGAGGAACCGGGCGTAGTGCAGGTCCACCGCGTCGCCGAACCGGCCGTCGTCCAGGCGCACCCCGCCGTGGCACTCCACCGGCTTGCGCTGCGCCCCGCGCACCGGGGTGTACCCGATGCCGTACGGGGGAGTGGCCGTGGCGTTCCCCGAGCCCTCGTACACCCACGCCGCGTTCAGATGGAGCGAGCGCTCCACCGTCAGCTGCGGCGCGTTCAGCGCGCGGCGCTGCTGTGCGCCGCGCAGCACGCTGCCCCGCAGGCTCAGCGACACCCCGACCTTCGCCCCGCGCAGGCTCAGCTCGCCGTAGGTCTCGATCAGCTCGGCCTGGAGGTCCTGTGCGACCACCAGGCCGTCCGCCGTGATCGCCCGGCCGCGCCGGTCGGGCCACACCCGGATCTGGTTGAGCAGCAGGTCCGTCCCTATCTGCGCGTCCGTCAGCCGGATGCCGCGCTGGATCCGGCACCTCGGCAGATGCAGATCGCCCTGGGTGTGCAGCCGCGCCGCCTCGATCCTCGGGATCGCGCACTCCACCATCCGCACCGTGCCGAAGTGCGCCTCCGGCAGCACCAGCTCCTGGTCGAAGCGGCAGCGGTTCCACTCCACGTACGGATCGATCGTCCCGCCGGCCAGATTGAGCACGCCCGTGATCCGCACCCCGCGCAGCTTCAGCGCCGAGACCCGGCCCGAGCGCGCCTGCGGGCCGTCGAGCAGCAGCAGCGCCACCACCTCGGCCCGCACACTGCGCTCCTCACCCCAGACGTGCGCCCCGAACGGGTCGTCCCGCGTCGCCTCCCCCTCGCTCAGATCGCAGGTCCTGCCGATCCGGAACGACCGCCACATGACGCGCTCCGGTCCGGTCAGACCGTCCGGCATTCCGTCCTCGCGCGGCTCGGTCACTGCCGCCCCCTCGCTTTCCACGAACCCGCTTCCCTGGATTCGTACAGCCGTTCTTCCCGCTGAGTGACGGAGTGAACGCTAACGGTCAGCTGTGGCGACAAGACGCCAGAGTGGCTCGTATCAGCCAGTGATACGGGCGTCCGGCGCTTGTGGGGCGTCTGCGAGAATTGACCCGTGATCTCTCGTATCGACCTGCGCGGCGACGCCCTCCCCGAGGGTGGCGCACTGCGCGACCTGCTGCCCCGTGCCGAGTTCGACGTGGAAGCCGCCCTGGAGAAGGTGCGGCCCATCTGCGAGGACGTCCATCATCGGGGCGACGCGGCGTTGGTCGAGTACGGGGAGAAGTTCGACGGAGTGCGCCTGGAGCAGGTGCGCGTGCCCGCCGAGGCGCTCGCCGACGCTCTGGAGCAGCTCGACCCCGCCGTCCGCGCGGCCCTGGAGGAGTCGATCCGCCGCACCCGGATCGTCCACCGCGCGCAGCGCCGCGCCCCGCACACCACCCAGGTCGTGCCCGGCGGCACGGTCACCGAGAAGTGGATCCCGGTCCAGCGCGTCGGCCTCTACGTGCCCGGCGGCCGCTCCGTCTACCCCTCCTCCGTGATCATGAACGCCGTCCCGGCACAGGAGGCGGGCGTCGAGTCCCTCGCGCTGGCGTCCCCGCCGCAGAAGGAGTTCGGCGGGCTTCCGCACCCGACGATCCTCGCCGCGTGCGCGCTCCTCGGCATCGACGAGGTGTACGCCGTCGGAGGCGCCCAGGCCGTCGCGATGTTCGCGTACGGCACGGAGTCCTGCGCCGCCGCCAACATGGTCACGGGCCCCGGCAACATCTGGGTCGCCGCCGCCAAGCGGTACTTCACCGGCCGCATCGGCATCGACGCCGAGGCCGGCCCGACCGAGATCGCGATCCTCGCGGACTCCACCGCCGACCCCGTGCACGTCGCCGCCGACCTCATCAGCCAGGCCGAGCACGACCCGATGGCCGCCGCCGTCCTCGTCACCGACTCCGAGGAGCTCGCGGAGGCGACCGAGGCCGAGCTGAAGACCCAGGTCGCCGCCACCAAGCACATCGACGACCGGATCGTCCCGGCGCTGGCCGGCAAGCAGTCCGCGATCGTCCTCGTCAACGACCTGGAGGACGGCCTCACGGTCGTCGACGCGTACGGCGCCGAGCACCTGGAGATCCAGACCGCCGACGCCGCCGCCCGCGCCGAGCGGGTCCGCAACGCGGGCGCGATCTTCGTCGGCCCCTGGGCGCCGGTCTCCCTCGGCGACTACTGCGCCGGCTCCAACCACGTGCTGCCCACCGGCGGTTGTGCCTGCCACTCCTCCGGTCTGTCCGTCCAGTCCTTCCTGCGCGGTGTCCACATCGTGGACTACACCCGCGACGCCCTCGCCGACGTCACCCACCACGTGGTCACGCTGGCCGAGGCCGAGGACCTGCCCGCGCACGGTGCCGCGCTCAAGGCCCGGTTCGGATGGAAGGTGCCCGAGAGCAAGTGACCTCGTACGACACGATCGGCATCGACGATCTCCCCATCCGGGACGAGCTGCGCGGCAAGACCCCGTACGGCGCGCCCCAGCTCGACGTCCCCGTCCAGCTGAACACCAACGAGAACCCCTACCCGCTGCCCGAGCCCCTCGTGGCCCGGATCGCGGAGCGGGTCGCCGAGGCCGCCCGCGGCCTCAACCGCTACCCCGACCGGGACGCGGTCGAGCTGCGCACCGAGCTCGCCCGCTACCTCACCCGCACCGGAAAGCACCCGGTCGCCGTCCAGAACGTCTGGGCGGCCAACGGCTCCAACGAGGTCCTCCAGCAGCTGCTGCAGACCTTCGGCGGCCCCGGCCGTACGGCCGTCGGCTTCGAACCCTCGTACTCGATGCACGCGCTCATCGCGCGCGGCACCGGCACCGGCTGGATCTCCGGCCCGCGCAACGAGGACTTCACCATCGACGTCGAGGCGGCCGAGAAGGCGATCGCGGAGAACCGCCCCGACGTCGTCTTCATCACCTCGCCCAACAACCCCACCGGCACGGCCGTCGGGGCCGAGACGGTCCTCGCGCTCTACGAGGCCGCCCAGGCCGCCAAGCCCTCGCTGGTGGTCGTCGACGAGGCGTACGTCGAGTTCAGCCACCGGGACTCCCTCCTGCCGCTGATCGAGGGCCGCCCGAACCTCGTCGTCTCCCGCACCATGTCCAAGGCGTTCGGCGCCGCCGGGCTGCGCCTCGGCTATCTGGCCGCCCACCCGGCCGTCGTCGACGCCGTGCAGCTGGTCCGCCTGCCGTACCACCTGTCCGCCGTCACGCAGGCCACCGCGCTCGCCGCCCTGGAGCACACCGATACGCTCCTCGGGTACGTCGAGCAGCTCAAGACCGAGCGGGACCGCCTGGTCACCGAGCTGCGGGCGATCGGCTACGAGGTCACCGAGTCCGACGCCAACTTCGTCCAGTTCGGCCGCTTCGACGGAGCCACGGGCTCCCACGAGGCCTGGCGGAAGATCCTCGACCGGGGCGTCCTGGTCCGGGACAACGGCGTACCGGGCTGGCTGCGGGTCACCGCCGGCACCCCCGAAGAGAACGACGCGTTCCTCGATGCGGTTCGCGCACTGAAGAAGGAGCAGGGCTCATGAGCCGCGTAGGAAGAGTCGAGCGCACCACCAAGGAGACCTCCGTCGTCGTCGAGATCGACCTCGACGGCACCGGAAAGGTCGACGTGTCGACCGGTGTGGGCTTCTACGACCACATGCTCGACCAGCTCGGCCGCCACGGGCTCTTCGACCTCACCGTCAAGACCGACGGCGACCTGCACATCGACTCGCACCACACCATCGAGGACACCGCCCTCGCGCTCGGCGCCGCCTTCAAGCAGGCGCTCGGCGACAAGGTCGGCATCTACCGCTTCGGCAACTGCACGGTCCCGCTGGACGAGTCCCTCGCCCAGGTCACCGTCGACCTCTCCGGCCGCCCCTACCTGGTGCACACCGAGCCCGAGAACATGGCGCCGATGATCGGCTCCTACGACACGACGATGACCCGGCACATCTTCGAGTCCTTCGTCGCCCAGGCGCAGATCGCGCTCCACATCCACGTGCCGTACGGGCGCAACGCCCACCACATCGTGGAGTGCCAGTTCAAGGCGCTGGCCCGGGCCCTGCGCTACGCCTCCGAGCGCGACCCGCGCGCGGCCGGCATCCTGCCTTCCACGAAGGGCGCCCTCTAACTCCATGACCGGCCTCTCCACCATCCTCATCGTCGTCGGGCTCTTCCTCGCCGGCGGTGTGTACTCCTTCTCCAAGCAGGAGCTGCCCAAGGGCGTGATCGTCCTCCTCGCCGTCGCCTCCGCGATGTGCCTGGTCGCGGGTGTCCTCCGGATTCAGGGGATCTGGGAATGAGCACTGCGAGTTCTCCCAAGAAGGTCGTCGTCTTCGACTACGGCTTCGGCAACGTCCGCTCCGCCGAGCGCGCCCTCGCCCACGTCGGTGCCGACGTCGAGATCACTCGCGACTACGACAGGGCGATGAACGCCGACGGACTCCTCGTCCCCGGCGTCGGCGCCTTCTCCGCCTGCATGAAGGGCCTCAAGGAGGCCCGCGGCGAGTGGATCGTCGACCGCCGGCTCTCCGGCGGACGGCCCGTCATGGGCATCTGCGTCGGCATGCAGATCCTCTTCGCCCGTGGCATCGAGCACGGCGTGGAGACCGAGGGTCTCGACGAGTGGCCCGGTACGGTCGAGCCGCTGAAGGCCCCGATCGTGCCCCACATGGGCTGGAACACCGTCGACGCGCCCGAGGACAGCGAGCTGTTCGCGGGCCTCGACGCCGACGCCCGGTTCTACTTCGTGCACTCCTACGGGGTGCGCGAGTGGACCCTGGAGGTCGGCAACCCGAACATGCGCGCCCCCAAGGTCACCTGGGCCACCCACGGCGAGCCCTTCGTCGCCGCCGTCGAGAACGGCGCCCTGTGGGCGACCCAGTTCCACCCCGAGAAGTCCGGCGACGCCGGAGCCCAGCTGCTGAAGAACTGGATCGCAACGCTGTGACTGTGTCTTCTGGAAACCTGCTCGAACTCCTCCCCGCCGTCGACGTCCGCGACGGCCAGGCCGTCCGCCTGGTCCACGGCGAGTCCGGCACGGAGACCTCCTACGGCTCCCCGCTGGAGGCCGCCCTCGCCTGGCAGCGCTCCGGCGCCGAGTGGCTGCACCTGGTCGACCTGGACGCCGCCTTCGGCACCGGCGACAACCGTGAGCTGATCGCCGAGGTCGCCAAGGCCATGGACATCAAGGTCGAGCTCTCCGGCGGCATCCGCGACGACGCCTCGCTCGCCGCCGCCCTCGCCACCGGCTGCACCCGCGTCAACCTGGGCACCGCCGCCCTGGAGACCCCCGAGTGGGTCGCCAAGGTCATCGCCGAGCACGGCGACAAGATCGCCGTCGGCCTGGACGTGCGCGGCACGACGCTCCGCGGCCGCGGCTGGACCCGCGACGGCGGCGACCTCTACGAGACGCTCGCCCGCCTCGACTCCGAGGGCTGCTCCCGCTACGTCGTCACCGACATCGCCAAGGACGGCACCCTCCAGGGCCCCAACCTGGAGCTCCTGCGGAACGTCTGCGCGGCCACCGACAAGCCCGTCGTCGCCTCCGGCGGCGTGTCGTCCCTGGACGACCTGCGCGCCCTGTCCGGGCTCGTCCCGCTGGGCGTCGAGGGCGCGATCGTCGGCAAGGCGCTGTACGCCAAGGCGTTCACCCTGGAGGAGGCACTGGAGGCGGTGGCTTCCGTATGACCGACGCCGTACGCAAGGTGGTGACCGGCGCGCCCTGGGAGGAGCAGTTCGGCTACTCCCGCGCGGTCGAGCTGCCGAACGGCCTGGTCCTGGTCTCCGGCTGCACCTCGGTCGTGGGCGGCCAGATCGCCGACGGCGGCCCGTACGACCAGGCGATCAACTCCTTCGACGTGGCCTTCGCCGCGCTGAAGCAGCTGGGCCTGGGCCCGGAGCACGTCGTACGGACCCGGATGTACATCACGCACGCCCGGGACGTCGACGAGGTCGGCCGCGCCCACAAGGAGCTGTTCGACGCCGTGCGCCCCGCCGCGTCGATGATCATCGTCTCCGGCTTCGTGGACCCGCGTCTGGTCGTCGAGGTCGAGGTCGAGGCGTACCGAGGGGAGTCGGCATGAGTCTCGCCGTACGGGTGATCCCCTGCCTGGACGTGGACAACGGCCGGGTCGTCAAGGGCGTCAACTTCCAGAACCTGCGCGACGCGGGCGACCCCGTCGAGATGGCCAAGCTGTACGACGCCGAGGGCGCCGACGAGCTGACCTTCCTCGACATCACCGCCTCCTCCGGCAACCGGGAGACGACCTACGACGTGGTGCGCCGCACCGCCGAGCAGGTCTTCATCCCGCTGACCGTGGGCGGCGGGGTGCGCTCGGCGGAGGACGTCGACAAGCTGCTGCGCGCCGGTGCCGACAAGGTCGGCGTCAACACCGCCGCGATCGCCCGGCCCGAGCTGATCCGCGAGATCGCGGAGCGCTTCGGCCGCCAGGTGCTCGTGCTCTCCGTGGACGCCCGGCGCACGGCCTCGGGCTCCTTCGAGGTGACGACGCACGGCGGCCGGCAGGGCACCGGCATCGACGCGGTCGAGTGGGCCCACCGCGCGGCCGATCTCGGCGCGGGCGAGATCCTGCTCAACTCGATGGACGCCGACGGCACCAAGGACGGCTACGACACCGAGATGATCGCGGCCGTGCGGAAGCACGTGACCGTGCCGGTGATCGCGTCCGGCGGCGCGGGCAAGCTGTCCGACTTCCCGCCGGCGATCGAGGCGGGCGCGGACGCGGTCCTCGCGGCCTCCGTCTTCCACTTCGGCGACCTGCGGATCTCCGAGGTCAAGGGTGCGCTGCGGGAGGCGGGCCACCCGGTCCGCTGAGCCCCTGAGGCATGGGCCCCCGCCGGTTCGTCCGGCGGGGGCCTTTCTCTCGTCCAGATGCGCAGGATTATTTGTGCAAATTCCATTGCGCAAGTTTTCTTTCGTATCTACGGTGAGTGCATGTCGTCCTCCGAGAACCGCAGGGTCACCGACCTCGGCACCCTCAAGGCCATCTCCCACCCGCTGCGGATGCGGCTCTACCGGGCCCTGTTCGTGGCCCGCACCGCCACCGCCTCCCAACTCGCCGACCAGGTCGACGAGGCCGTCTCGCTCGTCAGCTACCACCTGCGCAAGCTCGCCGAGCACGGCCTCATCGAGGAGGCCGAGGCCCAGTCGGCGGACGGCCGCGAGCGCTGGTGGCAGCCCAGCTCGTACGGGCTGAGCATCCACGACGAGGACATGCGCGGAGCCCCCGAACTGCTCGCGGCCGGCGACGCCTTCGGCCGCATGCTCGACGAACAGCGCACCGAGCTCCACCGCCGCTTCCTCGACGAGCGGCTGACCTGGTCCGAGGAGTGGCGCTCCGCCGCCCTCAGCGCGGAGTGGCTGCCCCGCCTCACCGCCGCCGAACTCTCCGCCCTCGGCGAGGAGTTGCAGCAGCTCCTGATGAAGTACGACCAGCAGGCCCGGGCCGCGGAGGCGGCGGGGGAGACCGAGGGGCGCGAGAACGTCGCCGTCCACCTCTTCGGCTTCCCCTACCGCTCATGACCGCGCTCACCGACGCGGCGCCGGCCCGGCCCGCCCACCGCGACCCCAACGTCCTGCGCTGGCTCGGCGGATACTCCGCCTCCGCCTTCGGCGACAGCGTCTACTACCTCGCCCTCTCCTGGACCGCCGTCCGCAGCGGCACCCCGGCCGAGGCCGGGCTCGTCATGGCCGTCAGCGCCGTCCCGCGCGCCCTGCTCATGCTCGGCGGGGGAGTGATCGCCGACCGCTTCGGACCCCGCCGCGTCGTCATCGCCTCCGACACCGTCCGCTGCCTCGTCGTCCTCGGCGTCGCGGGCCTGCTCCTGGTCAGCAGCCCGACCCTGTGGGCGCTCGCCGCCGTCGCCCTCGTCTTCGGCGCCGTCGACGCCCTCTTCATGCCCGCCGTCGGCGCCCTGCCGCCCCGGATCGCCGCCCGCGACCAGCTCGCCCGGGTCCAGGGCATGCGCGGCCTCGCCCAGCGCGCCGCGCTCGTCCTCGGCGCCCCGCTCGGCGGCCTCGCCGTCGCCCTCGGCGGTCCCGCCGCCGCGTTCGGGGTCGCCGGGCTCCTCTTCGCGGCCTCGCTCCCGCTGCTCCTCGCGCTCCGGCTCGCCCCGCTCCCGGGCGGCGAGCCGGCCCGGGACCGCACCGCGCTGCGGGACCTCGCCGACGGCTTCCGCTACCTCCGCGGGCACCGCGTCCTCGGCCCGCTCGTGCTCGTCGTGGCCCTCAGCGACCTCGGCTTCGTCGGACCCCTCAACGTCGGCCTCGCGCTCCTGGCCGACGAGCGCGGCTGGGGCGCCTCCGGCATCGGCTGGGTCCTCGCCGGCTTCGGCGCCGGAGCCGGCGCGGCGTCCCTGCTGCTGACCGTGCGGGGCCGGATACCCCGCGCGGGCGCCGTCATGGGGGCGACGATCGCCCTCGGCTCGCTCTCCCTGGGCGCCCTCGCGTTCGTTCCCGGACTGCCGGCCGCCGTCGCCCTCGCGCTCACCGTGGGGCTGCTCGCGGGGCTCAGCGGCGCCCTGTGCAGCGCGCTCCTGCAGACCGAGTGCGACCCCGCGTACCTCGGCCGGGTGACGGCCGTGACCAGCTTCGTCAGCCTGGGCCTCGCCCCGCTGAGCTACCCCCTCACGGGCGCGGCGGTCGGCCTGTGGGGCCTCGGCCCGGTCTTCGTGGTGAGCGCCGCGCTCTGCACGCTGGGCGGGGCGTACGCCCTGTCCGTCCGGGCACTCAGACGAGCGGAGCTCCCGGTCACCGCCTAGGGCCTTTCGTCCGGATCAGGCCGGTCCGGCGGCCCTGGCCCGGACAGGCCCTGGCCCGGTGGCGGCCTAGATCCCCAGTTGCTTCGTTTCGTGCAGGCGCTCGATCGCGTCCTGGTCGCCGTCCAGATCCACCTTCGCCACGTCCTGGCGGCCGAAGACGAACATCGTCAGCTCGCCCGGCTCGCCGGAGACCGTCACCACCGGGGTGCCCTTGTGGGCCACCGCCGTCTGCCCGTTCGGGCGGCGGAGCACCAGACCCACCGGCGCCCTCCGGCCGAGCAGCCGGGCGCCCTTCTCCAGGCGGGCCCACAGGGCGTCGGAGAAGACCGGGTCCAGCTCGCGCGGGGACCACTCGGGCTGGGCCCGCCGCACGTCCTCGGTGTGGACGTAGAACTCGACGACGTTCGCCCCCTCGTCCACCTGCTTGATGGTGAACGGCGACATCCGCGGCGGCCCCGTACGGATGAGCTGGATCAGCTCCTCGTACGGCTTCTCCGCGAACTCCGCCTGCACCCGGTCGAGCCGCGCCTTCAGCGCCGGTACGACCGTTCCGGCGGCCGCGTCGGGACGGCGCTCGCGCACCACCACATGGGCCGCGAGGTCCCGGGTCCGCCAGCCCTCGCAGAGCGTCGGAGCGTCGGGCCCGGCCGCCTCCAACAGGTCGGCGAGCAGAAGGCGTTCACGCTTGGCATGGGTCGACATGCCCGCCAGCGTACGACCGCGGCCCACGGTCCGCCCAGTGGACGTGCACCCGGGCGTACCGCCCGGCCACGGCACAATGGGCCCATGAGCAGCAATCTCGACCCGGCCATCGCCGCCCGCCTCAAGCGCAGCCCGGACGGACTCGTCCCGGCCATCGCCCAGCAGTACGACACCGGCGAGGTGCTGATGCTCGGCTGGATGGACGACGAGGCCCTGCACCGCACCCTCACCACCGGCCGCTGCACCTACTGGTCCCGCAGCCGCCAGGAGTACTGGGTCAAGGGCGACACCTCGGGACACGTCCAGCACGTCAAGTCCGTCGCCCTCGACTGCGACGCCGACACCGTGCTCGTCAAGGTCGACCAGACCGGGGCCGCCTGCCACACCGGCGCGCGCACCTGCTTCGACGCAGACGTCCTGCCGCTGGGCAAGTAGGGTCTGGCGCCATGGATCTCGAGACCTTCCGCAAGCTGGCGGCCGACCGCCGTGTGATCCCCGTCAGCCGCCGGCTCCTCGTGGACGGCGACACCCCGGTCGCGCTCTACCGCAAGCTCGCGGCCGAGCGCCCCGGCACCTTCCTCCTCGAATCCGCCGAGAACGGCCGCTCCTGGTCGCGGTACTCCTTCATCGGCGTCCGCAGCGACGCGACCCTGACGGTCCGGGACGGCCAGGCCCACTGGCTCGGCACTCCGCCCGTCGGCGTCCCCACCGACGGCGACCCGCTGGCCGCCCTGCGCGCCACCGTCGAGACCCTCCACACCCCCCGCGACCTGGCCTCCGGCATGCCGCCCTTCACCGGCGGCATGGTCGGCTACCTCGGCTACGACATCGTCCGCCGCCTGGAGCGCATCGGCGACTCCACCCGCGACGACCTCCGGCTGCCCGAGCTGACCATGCTCCTGACCAGCGACCTCGCCGTCCTGGACCACTGGGACGGCTCGGTCCTGCTGATCGCCAACGCGATCAATCACAACGACCTGGAGACCGGCGTCGACGAGGCGTACGCCGACGCCGTCGCCCGGCTCGACGCCATGCAGGCCGACCTGGCCCGCCCCGTCGCCTCCGTCCCCGTCGCCCTGCCGCCCTCCGAACTGCCCGAGTTCTCCGCGCTCTGGGGCGGCCCGGCCTACCAGGACGCCGTCGAGGACATCAAGGAGCGGATCCGGGCGGGCGAGGCCTTCCAGGTGGTGCCCTCGCAGCGGTTCGAGACCCCCTGCCACGCCTCCGCGCTCGACGTCTACCGGGTGCTGCGGGCCACCAACCCGTCCCCGTACATGTACCTCTTCCGCTTCGAGAACGGCTTCGACGTCGTCGGCTCCAGCCCCGAGGCGCTCGTCAAGGTCGAGGACGGGCAGGCGATGGTCCACCCGATCGCCGGCACCCGGCACCGCGGCGCCACCCCGCAGGAGGACCACGACCTCGCCGAGGAACTGCTCGCCGACCCCAAGGAGCGCGCCGAGCACCTGATGCTCGTCGACCTCGGCCGCAACGACCTCGGCCGGGTCTGCGAACCGGGCTCGGTGGAGGTCGTCGACTTCATGTCGATCGAGCGGTACTCGCACGTGATGCACATCGTCTCGACCGTCACCGGACGGGTCGCCGAGGGCCGGACCGCCTTCGACGTGCTCACCGCCTGCTTCCCGGCCGGCACCCTCTCCGGCGCGCCCAAGCCGCGCGCCATGCAGATCATCGAGGAGCTGGAGCCGTCCCGGCGCGGGCTGTACGGCGGCTGCGTCGGCTACCTCGACTTCGCCGGGGACTCCGACACGGCCATCGCCATCCGTACCGCCCTGCTGCGCGACGGCACCGCGTACGTCCAGGCCGGTGCGGGCGTCGTCGCCGACTCCGACCCGGTCGCCGAGGACAACGAGTGCCGGAACAAGGCCGCCGCCGTCCTGCGCGCCGTCCACACGGCCAACCGGATGAACGCGTCATGAGGCCGTAAGGGATAGTGGGGTACGTGAGTGCTGTTCCCGTACCCCAGCCCCGAGCCGCTCGCGCGGGCGGCACGGCCGCCGCGCCCGGCGGCCGCCGCAGCCTCGCCGCGGCTCTCCTGCTCGGCGCCCTCGGCGCCACCGTCGTGCTGCTGTCCTCGGGCCAGATCTGGGCCCAGGGCACGGCGTCGGTCGGTGGCGGCACGGTGCCCGTCGAGGCCGACGGCGGCGCCGTCACGGGCGTACCGACGGCGCTCGCGATCGTCGGCCTCGCCGCGCTCGTCGCCGTCTTCGCCGTCCGCCGCACCGGACGCGCCCTGGTCTCCGTCCTGCTCGCGCTCAGCGGCGCGGGCGCGGCGGCGGCCGCGTTCCTCGGCGCCTCCGACAGCGGCGCGCTGGACACCGAGGCCGCCCGGATCTCCGGCGACACCTCGGCGGCGGTCGCGCACCTCACGCACACGGCGTGGCCCTACGTCACGGCCGCCGGCGCGCTGCTGATCCTGGTCGCGGGGCTGCTCGCGCTGCGCTTCGGCGCGAGCTGGCCCGCGATGGGCGGCCGCTACGAACGCGCCGGCGCCCCGCGCGCCGGGCGCCCGACGCCCCGCACGCCGGCCGCGAC
>NZ_JBEZNQ010000113.1:0-17520 GCF_040653315.1 Streptomyces sp. NPDC047981
GGGCGCGGCGGGGTTGCAGCCCCGGTCTCGACAGGGTTTCGGGAAGGGGCGGGGTGGGGGAATCGCCCCCGGCACCCGCCACGACCCACCCGTCACGCCCCCGCCCGCTCCAGCACCGCCTCCGCCTCGGCCCGCCGCTCCGCAGCGGCCTCGCCCTCCGGTCCAGCCGCAGCCGTCCCCGCCGCCACGCGGTCGTACTCCGCCAGCACCCCCCGCGCCAGCGCCGCCGCCGACGCGCCGTCGTCCAGCCGGAGGTGGAGCCACGCCGCCAGCAGCTCCGCCGCCGTACGGCGGTCGCGGAACTCCGGGCCCGCCGCGGCGAACTCCGCCGCCGCCCGCGTCGCGTACGACAGCGCGACGCCCAGGCCCCCGGCGTCCACGTCACCGTCGCCGAGCAGCTCCGCCGCCTGCACGTACGTGTCCCCGCGCGCCACCACGTCGGCGCCGCACGCCTCCGCCGCCGCGTCCATGAGGGCCCGCCCGCCCCCGGCGGCGCCGGCGATCCAGGCTCGTACCCGCAGGGTCCGCACGTACGCGGAGGCGTCGCCCAGCGCGCGCCACAGCTCGCCCGCCCGCTCGTACGCCGCCGCGGCCTCCGGCCGCAGCTCCGCCTGGAGCAGGGCCTGCCCGGCCAGGTTCGCGAGCATCGCGTGGTCGTGCTGCTCCGGCCACTCCTTCGCCAGCTCAGCCGCCCGCAGCCACTGCTCCGCCGCCGCCCGGGGCTCGTTCAGCGTCACGAGGCACTCGCCGAGCCACCACAGCGTCTGGACGACCATGCCGGCGCCGTGCTCGTCCACGGACAGGTCGGGCAGCACGGACTCCAGGACCGCTGCCGCCTCCTCGACCCGGGACTCCCGCAGCAGCCAACCGCCCAGCTGGTGCCGTGCGTACGCGCCGATGCCCCGGCTCTCGCCCGCCTCGTCGGCCCAGTGCGCGGCCTCCAGGGCGTGCGCGGCGGCCTCGCCGAACCGCTCCGACGCGCCGAGGACTTCGGCGAGCTGCAGCCGGAGCCGGCTCTGCCCGGCCGCCCCCGAGTGCTCCGCGCCGTGGTCGAGCGCCGCCCGGGCCGCGCGCTCGGCGGTCTCCAGGTCGCCGGTGTGCAGGGAGACCCGGGAGAGCCGGGCCTCGGGCTCGACGGCGAACCAGGGCAGCCCGGCCCGGTGGTAGAGCTCGGCGGCGTACGCGTACTGGCGCGCCGCCCCCTCGGCGTCCCCGGAGTGCGCGGCCAGATCACCCCGTACGGACTCGGCCTCGGCGGCCCGGTCCGCGACCAGCGGATCGCCGGTGTGCGCGGCGGCGAAGGCCACCAAGGCGTCGAGCGCCTCCGCGAGCGCGTCGACGGCCTCGGGCAGCCCGCCCGCCGCGATGTCCTCGCCCGTCGACTCGTCCTCCGCGTGCAGCCCCAGCAACCCCACCCGTACCCGGGACAGCAGCGTCCCCGCCACCTGGCGGGGCGTCGCCAGGCCCTCGGCGTGGAGGGCCTGGACGCGGGTGACCGCCTCCTCGACCGCAGCGCCCGCCTCCGGCAGCCGGTCGTCGAGGGCGAGGGCGAACGCGGCCCTGGCGCGGGCCGCCTGGGCCTCGCCGGGGTCGCCCGCCACCTCGTAGCCCTCGGCAGCGCGGAGGAACAGGCGGACCGACTCCGCCGGGCCCGCCTCCATGGCGATGGCCCGGTGGTCGTCCAGCTCGGCACGGCCGAGGGCGTCCAGTTCGAGGCTCCCCGCGGCGACCGCCGCGGCCACGGCCTCCCACGCGGCCCGCGCGGCGGGGTTCCGCTCCGCCGACAGGCGTCGCGCCTCCGCGAGCAGTTCGCGCGGCTCCGGCGCGGGCTCCGGCGCGCGCACCGCGGCCGGCACCGCCACCGGGACCGGTCCCACCGCCCGTACCCCCAGCGGCAGCCGGTCCAGGAGCGGCGCCGCGTCCATCCGGGCACGCGCCCGCTCGCCCACCCGCGCCGTGCCGTTGCGCTCGTCGAAGCGCCGCGCGATCGCCAGCGCCTCCACGCGCGCGTGGGCGCCCAGTTCGGCCGCCGTCCACGAACCGCCCGCGGCCCTCGCGGGCCCCGGCACCGGCTGCCCGCCGAGACCCCGCGCGACCAGGCGGTCCATGAGCAGCGCCGTCACGGACAGGAAGCACATCAGGCTGTCGGGGTCACCGCCGTCGGTGAGGTACGCCGGCCGCTCGGCCAGAATCTCCAGGCCCCGCGCCTCGTTGCCGGTCAGCGCGCAGAACTCGATGTGGTCCGCCACCGCGCCGCGCATGCTCTCCAACGGCCGCACCAGGCGGTAGCCGCGCAGATGGTTCACCCGGGCCTCGTCGGTCCTGCCGAGCCGCACCAGCGGCATCAGCGAGGAGGCGAGCACCGCGTGCGGCTCGTGCGCGCAGACGTGCTCGCCCGAGAGCACCGGCTCCCAGGTCCGCAGCGCCTGCTCGTCGTCGCCGCGCTCCGCCGACCACCCGCCCTGCCCGTGCAGCTCGCAGGCATGGCAGTCGGCCATCGGGTCCCGGTCGGCCGCCAGCCACGCCCCGTAAGCCCGGTCCGCCCGCGCCAGGTCGCCGATGTGCCGCGCCACCCGGAACTCACCCTGCCGCACGGCCCGTTCGGAGTGGCCGGCCAGCCGGTAGCGGTGCTCCATCTCGCCGAGCCACTTCTCGATCGACGCCAGCGGGATGTGCGGCTGGTCGAGCATCCCGCTGGAGACCCACTTGAAGACCCAGTGCAGGGTGTGCGTCTCGTACGCGTCGAAGTCCCCGGGGTTCTCGTCCCACATCCGCAGCAGCCGCGAGAAGGGCACGAACATCTTCGCCTTCTCGGAGCTGTAGTTGTACGCCTGGAGCTGGTGCCCGAGCGCCTCGATGACGGCCAGCGGCTCGCCGAGCTGCTCGGCCTCCACGAGGAGCCGCTCGGCGCGCGCGTTGCGGGCGGGTCCCTCCGGCTGCCGCGCGTTCTCCCGCAGGGCCTCGCGCAGGGCCTCGAAGGTCAGGGTCATGCGTCGTTCTCCCCGTGATGGGCGGCCCAGGTGAGGAGCCCCGCGAAGGCCCGGTTGAGCAGCGCCGAGTCGGCCGGCCGCAGCGGCCGCTGCGCCATCAGCAGCGCCTGCCCGTAGAGCGCCTCGACGGCCGTCCCCGCCAGCTCCCGGTCGTCGAGCGCGCCGATCCGGCGGATCGTCGGATTCAGGTGGTTGAGGACGAGCCGCGCCCTCGGCGCGCTGCCGCGCAGCGAGCCGAGGATCCCGGCCCACAGGTCGTCCGCCTGCTCCTCGGCCTCCGCCCTGGCCTGCTCATGGCGGGCCGCCCGGTCGTCCAGGTGCAGCGCGGGCACGGTCAGCGGGTGGAAGGAGCGCAGCGACACGTCGCAGCCGAGCGGGTCGAGGGTGGCACGCGCCACCGACAGGAACGCCGAGAGCGCCAGCTCCTGCGCCGGGTCGACGGAGTCCAGATGGGCGGTGACGGTGTCGGCGTCCAGCTCCGCGACGGCGGTGCCGGGACGGACCTCGGGAAGGCGCTCCACCAGCTCCGTGTCGTAGGTGTAGCCGCCGTTGACCACACCGATGCCCTGCGCGGTCGCGATCGCGGCGACCTGCCGGTACTCCTCGACGGTCCGGGTGTAGTGCACGACCGGGTGACGGCGGGCGAACTCCTCCAGCGAGAGCCGGCCGTCCGTCGTCTCGAACGGCAGCCACGGCAGCATCGTCCGCAGCATCTCGGTGTCGTGCCGGGCCAGCGACTTCACCCCGAGGTGGTGCACGGCGAGGAACTCCTCGAGCCGCTCCGGGGCGCCCGCGGCGAGATCGCCGAGCCAGTCCCGGACGGCCTCGCCGAGCGCGTCCCGTACGCCGGCCAGCGTCTCGTCCTCGTACAACGCCTCGCGCGAGGCCGTCGGCCGCAGGCTGTCGGTGTCCAGGACGCAGCGCACGAAGAACGCCCAGTCGGGCAGCAGCCCGTCGGCCCGCTCGGTGAGCAGCATGCCCTTCAGGTGCACCCGGTGCCCCGCACGCTGGGCCGGACTGACGGCCGACGGCAGGACGTACGCCACGCCCCGGATCCCGGCCAGCGGCAGATCGAGGTCGATCGAGTCGAGGGGGGTGAAACCGAACGTCTCCTGGCAGTGGCCGGCCAGCGCCACCCGCCGCGCCGCCGGGCTCGGGTAGGCCCGGTCCCAGGGCGCCGGGAGGGCGGTGATCTGCTCGTCCCCGACCCGTACTTCGTACGGGAGGAGGGAGCCGTACACCCGGGCGAGCGCGAGCACCCGCTCCTCGGCCAGCCATTCCCCGGAACCGGGGCGCGCGGTGAGGTGCACGGTGGTGCCCGGCTCCGGCCGCGCGCTCTCCGGGAGCGTACGGACGGTGTACGAACCGTCGTCGCGGGCCGTCCACTCGACGGGCGGTTCGTCCGGCGTGCGGGCGCTGCGGCTGACCACCCGGATCTCGGCGGCGACGACGAAGCAGGCGAGCAGCCCGATGCCGAACTGGCCGAGGAACTCGGCCCGCGCGCTCGCGATGCCGGCCGCGTCCGCCCGCTTCGAGCTGCGACCGATCGTGGCCAGCAGGCTGTGCACGTCCCGCTCGGTCAGACCGATGCCGCTGTCCTCGATCCGCAGAACCGCGCCGTCCGCGTACAACCGGACCCGCGCCGGGGCGTCGGGCTGCTCGGCGCGGCGCGCGGTGATGGCGTCCACGGCGTTCTGCAGCAGTTCGCGGAGGTAGACCCTCGGGCTCGAATAGAGGTGGTGGGAGAGGAGATCCACGAGTCCGCGCAGATCGACCTGGAAGGTGTGCGGTGTCTGATCAGCAGTCATCGTCGCTGCGCCGGTGGGGGGACGAGCGACGGCGCGGGTCGGGCGATCCCGGCGGGCGGTGATCGCGGAGCGGGGAGGGTGCCGCGTCATCCTAGGCGTCACGGCGCCGACGTGACCAGGAGATTTCCACAGCCTGCGGGACGCATGTCAGTGCGGTGGTGTGCAATGGAACGCGTGCCAGTGCTCGACGAACCCCTGAAGAACCTGCTCGGCGCCGCCACCGCGAAGGTGATGGCCGAGCACCTCGACCTGCGGACGGTCGGGGACCTCCTGCACCACTACCCCCGGCGGTACGCCGAGCGCGGCGAGCTCACCGCCCTCGCCGACCTGCCCCTCGACGAGCACGTCACGGTCGTCGCGCAGGTGGCCGACGCCCGCGTGCTGACCTTCAACAAGGGCGGCCGGGGCAAGGGCCAGCGCCTGGAGGTCACGATCACCGACGGCAGCGGCCGGATGCAGCTGGTCTTCTTCGGCCGGGGCGTCCACTTCCACCAGAAGGAGCTGCTGCCGGGCCGGCGCGGGATGTTCGCCGGCAAGGTCGGGGTCTTCAACCGCAAGCTCCAGCTCACCCACCCCGAGTACAAACTCCTGGACGCCGAGAGCAGCGACGAGACGGTCAAGGCCTTCGCGAACGAACTGCTGCCGATCTACCCCGCCTGCAAGCAGCTGGAGTCCTGGACCATCGAGCAGTCCGTCTCCATCGCGCTCGACTCCCTCGCCGCCACCGGCTGGGCCGGTCTCGCCGATCCGCTGCCGCCCGCCCTGCGCGAGGGCCGCGGCCTCACCGAGCTGCCCGAAGCGCTCCAGAAGGTCCACCGGCCGCGGACGAAGGCCGACATCGAGGACGCCCGGGAGCGACTCAAGTGGGACGAGGCGTTCGTCCTCCAGGTCGCCCTCGCCCGCCGCCGGTACGCCGACACCCAACTGCCCGCGGTCGCCCGCAGGCCCACCCCCGGCGGGCTTCTCGACGCCTTCGACGCGAAGCTGCCGTTCACCCTCACCGACGGCCAGAAGAAGGTCACCAAGGAGATCTTCGACGACCTCGCCACCGAGCACCCCATGCACCGCCTCCTCCAGGGCGAGGTCGGATCGGGCAAGACGATGGTGGCCCTGCGGGCCATGCTCGCCGTCGTCGACGCCGGGGGACAGGCCGCGATGCTCGCCCCGACCGAGGTCCTCGCCCAGCAGCACCACCGTTCGGTGACCGAGATGATGGGCGAGCTCGCCGAGGGCGGGATGCTCGGCGGCGCCGAGCACGCCACCAAGGTCGTGCTGCTCACCGGCTCCATGGGGACCGCCGCACGCCGCCAGGCCCTGCTCGACCTGGTCACCGGTGAGGCCGGGATCGTCATCGGCACGCACGCGCTGATCGAGGACAAGGTCCAGTTCCACGACCTCGGCCTGGTCGTCGTCGACGAGCAGCACCGCTTCGGCGTGGAGCAGCGCGACGCCCTGCGCGGCAAGGGGAAGCAGCCGCCGCACCTCCTGGTCATGACCGCCACGCCGATCCCGCGCACGGTCGCCATGACGGTCTTCGGCGACCTGGAGACCTCCGTCCTGGACCAGCTCCCCGCCGGGCGCTCCCCGATCGCCAGCCATGTCGTCCCCGCCGCCGACAAGCCGCACTTCCTCACGCGCGCCTGGGAACGCGTGCGCGAGGAGGTGGAGAACGGCCACCAGGCGTACGTCGTCTGCCCGCGCATCGGCGACGACGAGGACGAGAAGAAGGCGAAGCAGAAGGCGTCCCCCGAGGACGAGGCGGAGAAGCGGCCCCCGCTCGCCGTCCTGGAGGTCGCGGAGAAGCTCCGCTCCGGCCCGCTCGCGGGTCTGCGCGTCGAGGTCCTGCACGGCCGGATGCACCCGGACGACAAGGACGACGTCATGCGCCGCTTCGCCGCCGGCGAGGTCGACGTCCTGGTCGCCACCACCGTCATCGAGGTCGGCGTCAACGTCCCCAACGCCACGGCCATGGTGATCATGGACGCCGACCGGTTCGGCGTCTCCCAGCTCCACCAGCTCCGCGGCCGCGTCGGCCGAGGCTCCGCCCCCGGCCTCTGCCTCCTCGTCAGCGAGATGCCCGAGGCCAGCCCCGCGCGCCAGCGCCTGACCGCGGTCGCCTCCACCCTCGACGGCTTCGAGCTCTCCCGGATCGACCTCGAACAGCGCCGCGAGGGCGATGTCCTCGGCCAGGCCCAGTCCGGCGTCCGCTCCTCGCTGCGGATGCTCACCGTCATCGACGACGAGGAGGTCATCACCGCCGCCCGCGAGGAGGCCACCGCCGTCGTCCTCGCCGACCCCGACCTCTCCGACCACCCCGAGCTGCGCACCGCGCTCGACGCCCTCCTGGACAAGGAGCGGGAGGACTTCCTGGAGAAGGGGTGACGTCACCCCGCGCCGACCGGCCATATCGTGGAGGCACTGACCCGAGAACCGCAGAAGGAACAGGGACCTCCCATGACCCGCGTGATCGCCGGCACCGCCGGCGGACGCCGACTGGCCGTGCCGCCCGGCAACGGCACCCGTCCGACCTCCGACCGGGCGCGCGAGGGCCTCTTCTCCACCTGGGAGGCGCTCCTCGGCACGCTCACCGGGACCCGCGTCGCCGACCTGTACGCGGGCTCGGGCGCCGTCGGCCTGGAGGCCCTCTCCCGGGGCGCCTCCCACGCCCTGCTCGTCGAGGCGGACCAGCGCGCGGCGAGGACCGTACGGGAGAACATCCGGTCACTCGCCCTGCCCGGCGCCGAGCTGCGCACCGGCAAGGCCGAGCAGATCGTGACGGGACCGGCCCCCGCCGAGCCGTACGACCTGCTCTTCCTCGACCCTCCGTACGCCGTCTCGGACGACGATCTTCGGGAGATCCTCCTCACACTCCGCTCCGGGGGCTGGATCGCGGAGGACGCCGTCGTCACCGTGGAGCGCAGCACCAGAGGCGGCGAATTCGGCTGGCCGGACGGTTTCGAACCGCTGCGGTCCCGTCGCTACGGCGAGGGAACGTTTTGGTACGGTCGCGCCGCCTCTACGTGCGAAGACGCACGATGACCGGACCGGAGAGCGAGGGACCCAAGTTGCGCCGCGCCGTCTGTCCGGGGTCATTCGACCCCATCACCAACGGACATCTCGACATCATCGCCCGCGCCTCCAAGCTGTACGACGTCGTACATGTCGCGGTGATGATCAACCAGTCCAAGCAGGGACTGTTCACGGTCGACGAGCGGATCGAGCTGATCCGCGAGGTCACCGCGGACTTCGGCAACGTCGAGGTCGAGTCCTTCCACGGCCTCCTGGTCGACTTCTGCAAGCAGCGAGACATCCCCGCGATCGTCAAGGGCCTCCGCGCGGTCAGCGACTTCGACTACGAGCTGCAGATGGCGCAGATGAACAACGGGCTCTCGGGCGTCGAGACCCTGTTCGTCCCCACCAACCCCACCTACAGCTTCCTGTCGTCCTCCCTGGTCAAGGAGGTCGCCGCCTGGGGCGGCGACGTCTCCCACCTGGTCCCGCCGGCCGTCCTCGGCCGGCTCACCGACCGCCTGGCCGAGCGGCGCGGCCGACAGTGACCCCGCGCGACCGTCGCTGACGGTCCGTCACCTGGTGTCGGACGGGGGACGACTGCCCTTACAGTCGTCCCGTCCGTCTCCATCCAGCTGTAGAGAGTGGCGAGCACACGGTGGACGTGCAGAAGAAGCTCGACGAGATCGTTGCGACGATCACCAACGCCCGCTCCATGCCCATGTCGGCGTCCTGCGTGGTCAACCGCGCCGAACTGCTGGACATGCTCGAAGAGGTGCGGGAGGCCCTGCCGGGCTCGCTGGCCCAGGCGCAGGAGCTGATCGGCGGTCGCGAGCAGATGGTCGAGCAGGCCCGGCAGGAGGCCGAGCGGATCATCTCGGCCGCCCACGCCGAGCGCGGCACCCTGATCTCCGACACCCAGGTCGCCCGCCAGTCCCAGGACGAGGCCGACCGGATCCTCTCCGAGGCCCGCCGGGAGGCCGAGGAGATCCGCGCGGAGGCGGACGACTACGTCGACTCCAAGCTCGCCAACTTCGAGGTCGTCCTCAACAAGACCATCGGCTCCGTCGACCGGGGCCGCGAGAAACTCCTCGGCCGCGGCCCGGGCCTGGACGAGAACGGTTACGCCGAAGAGGACGCCCCCGAGTACAGCGCCGACCCGCAGACCCTGATCAGCCGGGCCGACGAGTACGTCGACGCCAAGCTCGGCGCCTTCGAGGCCGTCCTCTCCAAGACCCTGGAGGCCGTCGGCCGCGGCCGGCAGAAGCTGCACGGGCGGATCGCCACGGACGATCTCGGCGCGCACATGGCCGCCCAGGACGCGGCGGGCGGCGCCGTGCACACCAGCGACGCGGACTACCTGGCCGGACTCGCGGAGCTGGCCGACCCGGAGCCGGTCCAGCAGCCCGCCCACCAGCAGACCCCGCAGATCCCGGCCCAGCAGCCGGACCCGTACGCGTACCAGCAGCAGGATCCCTACGCGTACCAGCAGCAGGTCCAGCACGCGGACCCGTACGGCTACCAGCAGCAGGACCCGTACGCGTACCAGCAGCAGGCGCAGCACCAGGCCCCCTACGCGTACCAGCAGCCGCAGCACCAGCCGCAGGCCGCCGCGCTCGACGAGACCAGCTTCTTCGACACGAGCATGATCGACCTGGAGCAGCTGCGGCAGTACGAGCAGGGCCACGGCCACGGTCAGGGCCACTGAGCGAGCGGGCCCCCGGGGTCCGGATTGGGCCCTGAGCGAAGCGTCCAGTATCCTGGCTCTTCGGTCGCGCGTATGCCCGCGATCCATGCTGCCCGCTTCGTCTCTCGATTCGAACACGGCAGCCCCCTCACGAACCGAAAGCAGGAAGAGCCCTGAGCACGCGCCTCGACCACCGCAACCCCCTCGTGTTCGACACGCACGAGCTGGGGCGGCGTCCTGGTGCCCTTCAGCGGCTCTCCCGTTCGGTGGCGGCCCCCAAGGACTTCGGTGTCGAAGGGGTCGTCGGCGTGCCGGAAGGCGCGGCCGTGGAAATCGATCTCCGTCTTGAGTCGGTCATGGAAGGGGTGCTTGTCACAGGCACCGCCCGTGCGTCGGCCGAGGGGGAGTGCGTAAGGTGTCTGGAGCCCGTCGAGTTCGATCTCGATGTGGACTTCCAGGAGATGTTCTCGTACCCCGACTCCGACGACCGGGGCCGCTCGAAGGCGGTCGCGGACGACGAAGCCGAGGACGACGAGGACATGATCCCCCTCGAGGACGGCATGTTCGACCTCGAACCCGTGCTGCGTGACGCGGTGGTGCTCGCACTGCCGATGCAGCCGGTGTGCCGGGAGGACTGCGAAGGTCTGTGTTCCGAATGCGGAACCAACCTGAACGACAACCCGGACCACCACCACGATGCCGTCGACATGCGTTGGGCGGCACTGCAAGGACTCGCCGGTTCGCTGGGAACCGATGAGAAGGACAACATGAGCGGCGCCGAAGCTGGCGTCGACGAGAAGCAGGAGAAGTAGCCGTGGCTGTTCCGAAGCGGAAGATGTCGCGCAGCAACACGCGCCACCGCCGGTCGCAGTGGAAGGCTGCGGTCCCCACCCTGGTTTCGTGTGAGCGTTGCCAGGAGCCGAAGCTGCAGCACATCGCGTGCCCGAGCTGCGGCACCTACAACAAGCGCCAGGTCCTCTCGGTCTGAGTGGCTGGTGAGAGGCGCGATGTCTGAGTCCATCAAGACGGACAATGCCTCGTCCCACACGCTTCTGGAAGGGCGGCTCGGGTATCAGCTCGAGTCCGCCCTTCTGGTGCGTGCGCTGACGCACCGCTCGTACGCGTACGAGAACGGCGGCCTGCCCACCAACGAGCGTCTGGAGTTCCTCGGGGACTCGGTGCTCGGCCTGGTGGTCACGGACACGCTGTACCGCACCCACCCCGACCTGCCCGAAGGCCAGCTGGCCAAGCTGCGGGCCGCGGTGGTCAACTCGCGTGCGCTGGCGGATGTCGGTCGCGGCCTCGAACTCGGCTCCTTCATCCGGCTCGGCCGGGGCGAAGAGGGCACGGGTGGCCGGGACAAGGCCTCCATCCTCGCCGACACCCTTGAAGCGGTGATCGGCGCGGTCTATCTCGACCAGGGCCTCGACGCGGCCTCGGAGCTGGTCCACCGGCTCTTCGACCCGCTGATCGAGAAGTCCTCGAACCTCGGTGCGGGCCTGGACTGGAAGACCAGTCTCCAGGAGCTCACCGCGGCCGAGGGTCTTGGTGTCCCGGAGTACCTCGTCACCGAGACGGGGCCGGACCACGAGAAGACCTTCACTGCTGCCGCCCGCGTCGGTGGTGTCTCGTACGGCACCGGCACCGGCCGCAGCAAGAAGGAAGCGGAACAGCAGGCGGCCGAGTCCGCCTGGCGCGCGATTCGCGCGGCGGCGGACGAGCGTGAGGCAGCGGCGAAGGCCGCGGCCGAGGCCGGCGACACCGGTCACGCCGACCACGCCGGCGACGCCGTTCCGGCCGCCGAGCGGTCGGAGCAGCCGGAGAACGGCGGGGTGCCGACGCCCGCCGACGAGGCTTCCGCCTGACCCTTCGTCTTCGACGCCCCGGGCCGGGACCCCCACACGGGTCCCGGCCCGGGGCGCTTTCGTGTCGGTGCCCGGCGGTAGGCTTTCCGGGCACCGTTCCCGTACCCCCTCCGGAGGAGTCCCGTGCCCGAGTTGCCCGAGGTCGAGGTCGTACGGCGCGGTCTTGAGCGCTGGGTCGACGGGCGGACCGTGGGCGAGGTCGAGGTCCTGCACCCGAGGGCCGTGCGCAGGCACCCGGCCGGCGGCGCGGACTTCGCGGCCCGCCTCAAGGGCCACCGCTTCGGGACCGCGCGCCGGCGCGGCAAGTACCTCTGGATCCCGCTGGCGGACTCCGACGCCTCCGTCCTCGGCCACCTCGGGATGAGCGGCCAGCTGCTCGTCCAGCCCGAGGACGCCCCCGACGAGAAGCACCTGCGCATCCGCGTCCGCTTCCAGGACGGCCTCGGCACCGAGCTGCGCTTCGTCGACCAGCGCACCTTCGGCGGGCTCTCGCTCCACGAGAACACGCCGGACGGACTGCCCGACGTCATCGCGCACATCGCCCGCGACCCGCTGGACCCGGAGTTCGACGACGCCGTCTTCCAGGCCGCGCTGCGTCTGCGCCGGACGACGATCAAGCGGGCGCTGCTCGACCAGACACTGATCAGCGGGGTCGGCAACATCTACGCGGACGAGGCGCTCTGGCGCGCCAAGCTGCACTACGAACGCCCGACCGCCGGGCTCACCCGCCCCCGCTCGGCCGAACTGCTCCAGCACGTCCGCGACGTCATGAACGCGGCCCTCGCCGCGGGCGGGACCAGCTTCGACAGCCTGTACGTGAACGTGAACGGCGAGTCGGGCTACTTCGACCGCTCGCTCGACGCCTACGGCCGCGAGGACGAGCCGTGCCGCCGCTGCGGGACCCCGATGCGCCGACGGCCCTGGATGAACCGGTCGAGCTACTTCTGCCCGCGCTGCCAGCGCCCGCCGCGCGCTACGGCGTGAGTCGGGCGGCCTCCCGGGCCGCGTCGTACCGCTCGCGCGCCGAGATCACCTGCGGCATCCGGCCCTCGACCAGCTCGAAGAGGCCGACGAGGCGTTCCGCGACCTCCTGGCCCAGCGGCGTGAGCGTGTAGTCCACCCGGGGCGGGTTCGTCGGCTGGGCCTCGCGGTGCACGAGCCCGTCGCGCTCCAGGGCGTGCAGGGTCTGCGACAGCATCTTCTCGCTGACCCCGACGACCCGGCGGCGCAGCTCGTTGAAGCGGAACGACCCCTCATGGAGCGCGCCGAGGGTGAGGCCGCCCCACCGCCCGGTCACGTGCTCCAGCGTGCCCCGCGACTGGCAGGCCCGGGCGAACACGTCGAAGGCGAAGTCGGCAGCGAGGTCGTCACTCATGGCTTCACCGTACTCCGGCACCGTACGTCCGCACAGCGCTCACCAGGAGACAGTGCTCCCGGGTCGCTACCCGGCGGCCGCGACCGTGCCGGCCGTGACCTGAGGAGGGTTGGGGAGCAGGGACGCGAGGTTGTCCCTCACGAAGTCCGCCGCCCGCTCGATCGACTCCTCGGCCCCGGATCGGTCTTCGAAGACGCTGGTGGAGACCATCACTCCGTCTCCGGCGTCCACCCAGTAGTAGGCCACGAAGCCGGGGACCCGGCGGAGGAGAGGTACGAATCCCTCGTCCACTCGACGTCCCGCCTCGGCGGAGTCGGTCACTCCTTCGTAACGCCGAATCACTGCGTACATGGCTGATCTCCTCCGGGATCCCAAGGACACCTTGCGCGAATCGACCTTCCCTCACCCAGTGTCTCAGCAGCGGCTCCCCGCCCGCCGTGGACGCGGCGTGGGCCGCCCCGGTCGCCGATGACGGCCCCGGGACGGCCCACGAAAGCTCTTAGGTCGCTGACCTGCGGAAACTCAGAAGCCGAAGTCCTGGGTCCACCACGGGCCGCCGTCGGCGAAGTGCACGCCGACGCCGAGCGTCGTGTAGTCGCAGTTCAGGATGTTGGCGCGGTGGCCGTCGCTGTTCATCCACGACTCCATCACGGCCGCAGCGTCCGCCTGGCCGCGGGCGATGTTCTCGCCGGCCATGCCGGTCACGCCCGCCTGGCGGGCCCGCTCCCACGGGGTGTCGCCGTCGGGGTCCGTGTGGTCGAAGAAGCCGCGCGCGGCCATGTCGGCGCTGAAGTCGCCCGCGAGCTTCGCGAGCGCCGCGTCCGAGCGCACCGCGCTGCAGCCGACCTTGGTCCGCTCGTCGTTGACCAGGCGGACGACCTCGGCCTCGGCGGCAGCGGCGCGGCTCAGGGCCGGGGCGGCGGGCGCCTCGGGGGCTTCGGTGCGCGGGGCGGGCTTCGCGGTCGTGGGGGCCGGCTCGGGCTTCGCCGTCTTCGACGGCGTGGCGGCCGGCTTCGAGGGCTTCGGGGCGGCGGTCGTCTTCGACGGCTTCGGCTTCGGCGACGGGGTCGCGGAGGGGGACGAAGGGGCGGTGCTCGGGGCGGCCGGCTTCTTGTACGCGGAGGCGGACGCGGACGACGGGCTCGTCGGAGAGGTGGACGAGCCGCCCTGCGTCGTCAGCTCCGGGGCCTGCCGGGACTGGGTCTGCTCCGTACCGGAACCCGCGCTGCCCACGGTGAGGGTGTCCCCGCCGGGCAGCAGGCCCGAGGTGAAGGCGACCGTGCCGACGGCGACCGCGGCGGAGGCACCGAGCAGTCCGGTGCGCAAAGGCGTGCCGCGCCTCCTGCGATGGCGTCCCATCCCGCTGCCTCCCTGACGTTCTGCGGTGCTGTCTTTGCTGATCTTTGCTTCTGCGGGCTTGTCGAATGCAGTGCACCCGAACGGGTGAGTCGCATTCGGTCGGGACTGTACGCCATGACACGAGGGGGTGGTGTGCTCTGTGATTAATTGGCCAGCTAGCGTTCAGTCATGAACGAAGACGTCCGGCTGACCGCCTGGGTGCGCGGCCGAGTACAGGGAGTGGGCTTCCGCTGGTTCACCAGGGCAAACGCGCTGGAGATCGGCGGCCTGGCCGGCTTCGCCCTCAACCTCGACGACGGCCGCGTCCAGGTCGTGGCCGAGGGGCCGAGTGAGAATTGCCACCGTCTCCTCGACTGGCTGCGCTCCGCCGACACTCCCGGGCGCGTCGACGGGGTCACAGAGATATGGGGCACTCCGCGCGGCGGCTACGACGGCTTCGCGATCCGCTGACGACCCCCTCGATCCGGCTCCGTCCGATGGCCTGCGCGGCCCTCGGGCGGACGTTCGGAGAAGGGTCGCCGAAGGGGAAATGACCTGCTGGTTGCCGAGAAGGGCTTGCGGTGCGCTGTCGCGCGCGGAAGGATGATCGCGACGCCCCTGAGGCACCGAGTTGCGAGGCGCCGCCGCCTGCTGTGCGGCCGCGGACCCCCCGGTCGCCCCTTGATACAGGGCGTGATCGTGTTGACCGTCAAACTTTTTGGTGAGACTCTGGAATCCCCGCGCACCTTAGTTGTTTGGCAGTACGAACCGGCACGACATGAAGCACTGCCGAGCACCGCGGGTGCGAAATCCCTCACGACCCACACCGCTTCGGTCGGTCACTCAGTGTGGAGGACCATCCATCATGGCAAAGGCGCTTCTCGGTTACGTCGGCGGCTCCGACCCGCGACTCCTCGCCGAGATGCGACGGCTTCAGCAGCGCGTCCAGGACCTCGAGTCCGAGCTTGTGCGGATTCAGTCCGAGAACGACGCGCTCAACGCTGCCGCCGCACAGCATGGCGAGTCGCTGCTCGACAGCATCGACCTCGACGTTCCCAAGGCGGAGCCTGCGCTCACCTGACAGTCGGCACCATCGGACAGTCAGCCCCGACGGTCAGCCCCGTGCCGGGGCAAGGTGAGAAACACTCTCGCTGGCACAGCTAGATATGCAAGGGACGCTCAGGCGTCCCTTCTTTCTTGAGTCCCCCAGGTCCCACCCCCGGTTCTTACCGGAGGGTGTGCCCTGCACCTTCATGGGTGAAACGCGCAACCCCAGGTAGAGTCCCGGGGCGTGCATCTCAAGGCCCTGACGCTCCGCGGTTTCAAGTCGTTCGCCTCCGCCACCACGCTGCGGTTCGAACCGGGAATCACGTGTGTCGTCGGGCCGAACGGGTCCGGCAAGTCCAACGTCGTGGACGCGCTGTCCTGGGTCATGGGCGAGCAGGGCGCCAAGTCGCTGCGCGGCGGCAAGATGGAGGACGTCATCTTCGCCGGCACGACCGGCAGGCCGCCGCTCGGCCGCGCCGAGGTGTCGTTGACGATCGACAACTCCGACGGTGCCCTGCCCATCGACTACGCCGAAGTCACCATCACCCGGATCATGTTCCGGGGCGGCAGCAGCGAGTACCAGATCAACGGCGACACCTGCCGCCTGCTCGACATCCAGGACCTGCTCTCCGACTCCGGCATCGGCCGCGAGATGCACGTCATCGTCGGCCAGGGCCAGCTCGACTCCGTCCTGCACGCCGACCCGATGGGGCGCCGCGCCTTCATCGAGGAGGCCGCCGGCGTCCTCAAGCACCGCAAGCGCAAGGAGAAGGCGCTGCGGAAGCTGGACGCGATGCAGGCCAACCTCGCGCGCGTGCAGGACCTCACCGACGAACTGCGCCGCCAGCTCAAGCCGCTCGGCCGTCAGGCGGCCGTCGCCCGCCGCGCCGCCGTCATCCAGGCCGACCTGCGCGACGCCCGCCTGCGGCTGCTCTCCGACGACCTCGTACGCCTCCAGGAGGCGCTGCGGACCGAGGTCGCCGACGAGGCCGCGCTGAAGGAGCGCAAGGAGAGCGCCGAGAACGAGCTGAAGGCCGCCCTCGCCAAGGAGGCCGACCTGGAGGACGAGGTCCGCCGGCTCGCCCCGCGCCTCCAGCGCGCGCAGCAGACCTGGTACGAACTCTCCCAGCTCGCCGAGCGGGTGCGCGGCACGATCTCGCTCGCCGACGCGCGGGTGAAGAGCGCCACCGCCCAGCCGCCGGAGGAGCGCAGGGGCCGCGACCCGGAGGACATGGAGCGCGAGGCCGCCCGCATCCGCGAGCAGGAGGCCGAGCTGGAGGCCGCCCTCGAAGCGGCCGAACGCGCCCTGGAGGACACCGTCGCCCACCGCGCCGACCTGGAGCGGGAACTCGCGGTCGAGGAGCGGCGGCTCAAGGACGTGGCCCGTGCCATCGCCGACCGGCGCGAGGGACTCGCCCGGCTGCACGGCCAGGTCAACGCCGCCCGCTCGCGCGCCGCGTCGGCCCAGGCCGAGATCGACCGGCTCGCCGCCGCCCGGGACGAGGCGCAGGACAGGGCCGTCGCCGCGCAGGAGGAGTACGAGCAGCTCAAGGCCGAGGTCGACGGACTCGACGCGGACGACAGCGAACTGGGGGAGCGGTACGAGAAGGCCCGCCGCGACCTCGGCGAGGCGGAGGCCGCGCTGACCGCCGCCCGGGAGGCCGCCACCGCCGCCGACCGCAGCCGCGCCGCGACCCGGGCCCGCCACGAGGCGCTCTCCCTCGGCCTGCGCCGCAAGGACGGCACCGGGGCTCTGCTCGGCGCCCGTGACAGCCTGACGGGGCTGCTCGGCCCGGCCGCCGAACTCCTCACCGTCACCCCCGGCCACGAGGTCCCGCTCGCCGCCGCGCTCGGCGCGGCGGCGGACGCGGTCGCCGTCACGGGACCTGCCGCGGCGGCCGAGGCCCTGCGCCTGCTCCGCAAGCAGGACGCGGGCCGCGCGGCGCTGCTGCTCACCGGGGTCGCCGAGGAGAGCGGTTCGCCCGGCGCCGGCGCCGGCTCCTCGGCCGTCCCCGCCACCCGGCTCGTCGACGGACCCGCCGAACTCATCGGCGCCGTCCGCCGGTTGCTCCGGGACGTCGTCGTGGTCGACGGGCTCGACGAGGCCGTCGAGCTGGTGCGGGCCCACCCCGGGCTCACCGCCGTCACCGCCGAGGGCGACCTGCTCGGCGCGCACTACGCGCAGGGCGGCTCCGCAGGGGCGCCCAGCCTCCTCGAAGTGCAGGCCTCCGTGGACGAGGCCGCCGCCGAGCTGGAGGAGCTGGAGGCGCGCTGCGAGGCGCTCGCCACCGGGCAGCGGGGCGCCACCGAGGCGCGCCGCACCGCCGCCGCGCTCGTCGAGGAGCTGGCCGGCTCATCGGCGGCCTCTCCCAGGCGCTCGGCTTCCGCACGGACCTGCCGT
>NZ_JBEZNQ010000114.1:0-17518 GCF_040653315.1 Streptomyces sp. NPDC047981
TCGGCTGTGCCATGGTCGTGCTGACCGACAAGAGCCGCGCGCTGCGCCGCCGTCGGATCACCTTCGTCCTGCTGGCCGCCGGGATCGTCCTGGCGGGACGCGGATCAGGGCCCGGTCCCACTGCTCCCCCGGTGGCGGGTCCCCCGGCCGGCGCTGTCCGCCCGGGCGCACGACGGGCAGCGGCACCGGGCCCAGGACCTCCGCGTCGCCCGGGAGTTCCGCTCCGGTCAGGAACGCCTCGACCGCCTCCGGCGGCCCGGAGACCGCGGCCATCCGGGAGACCGGAGGGAAGCCGAGCTCCGCCCGCTCCGCCAGCTCGCGCTGGGCGTGGCCGACCGGGTCCCACCGCACCAGCGCCTGCACCGGCCGCAGCGTCGGCTCGGCGACGACGACGACCGTGCCGCCCTCCCCCTGGCCCCGCACCAGCGCGGCCGCGTCGATCCAGCGCCGTAGCGCCTCCTCGCCCGCGCGCAGGTCGGGGCGGCCGAGCATGGCCCAGCCGTCGAGGAGCAGCGCCGCCGCGTAGCCGCCCTCGGCGACCGGTTCCGCTCCCGGGGTGGAGACCACGAGCGCGGGTCGCCCCGGCACGCTGTCCAGGACGTGGTCCCGCCCCGACGTCCGTACCGGCACCGCGGGAAACGCCCGGCCCAGCTCCTCGGCCGTGCGGCGCGCGCCCACGATGCTGGCCCGCAGCCTCGTCGAGCCGCACTCCACGCAAGTCCAGTCCGGGGCTCCCCGCCCGCACCAGCCGCACCGCAGCTCCTGCTGCTCGGGCGCCTCCAGCGGTCCGGCGCAGTGCCGGCAGCGGGCGGGCGTGCGACAGCGCTCGCAGGCCAGCCTCGGTACGTAGCCCCTGCGGGGCACCTGGACGAGCACAGGGCCGGTCTTCAGGCCCTCCCGTACGGTCTCCCAGGCCAGCGACGGCAGCCGCGCGGCCCGGGCCGCCTCGTCGCGGGCGAGCAGCTCGTCGCCCACGGTCCGTACGAGCGGGGCGGCGATCCGCACCTGGTCGCGTCCGGCGACCAGCGGCGCGGCCCAGCCGGTCGCCACGAGCTGGGCGGCCTCGACCGTGCAGCTGGTGGAGCCGAGCAGGAAGGCGCACTTGCCGTGGGCGGCGCGCAGCAGCAGGACGTCGCGCGCGTGGGGCTGCGGGGCGTGCGGCTCGCTGTGGCTGCCGTCGCCGTCGTCCCAGATGGCGACGAGCCCGAGGTCGCGGACGGGCGCGAACATCGCGGCGCGCGTGCCGACGACCGCCCGCACGGAGCCGCGCCGTACCGCGAGCCACTGGGCGTACCGCTTCTCAGGACCGGCGTCGGCCGTGAGCAGGGCGTGCCGCCCGGGCCCGAGGAGCGCCGTCAGCGCCGCGTCCACGCGGCCCGCGGCCCGCCCGTCGGGGACGACCACGAGGGCGCCGCGCCCGGAGGCGAGGGTGGCGCCGACCGCGCGGGCGAGTTCCTCGGCCCAGTGCGGGCCCGGCAGCGCGGTCCAGACGGCCCGTGGGGCCGCGCCGCGCGCGAGGGCGTCCAGGAAGCCGGGTCCCCGCTCGTACCGCGTCCAGCTGCCCGTCCCGGGCCGCGCGGGCGGCGGCAGCGGGTCCGGGGAGGCCTTGCCCTCGGCCCGCGCGCTGCGGGGCGGCACGGCCAGCTGGAGGACGTCGGCGAGGCTGCCCGCGTACCGGTCGGCGACCGCCCGCGCGAGTCCGAGCAGCTCGGCGCTCAGGACCGGCTCGGGCGACACGACGTCCGCGAGCGCGGCCAGGGCGCCCTTGTAGTCCGACTCGGCGCGCCGCTCCACGAGGAAGCCGTCGATCAGCCGTCCGCCCTCGCGCCGGCCGTCCCTGACCTGGTGCGCGCCGGCACCGAACCGCACCCGCACCCGGACCCCCGGCTGCGCGACGGCGTCCAGCTCCTCGGGCACGGCGTAGTCGAAGAACTGGTCGAGGTGGAGCACGCCCTTGTTGACCACCACCCGCGCCACGGGCAGCTCCTCGGCGAGCGCGGCCCCGCGCCAGGTCCGCGGCTTGGCGCGGGGCACCTTGGCCTTGCGGACCGTCTCCCGGATGAGCGCGAGCTGCTCGTGCGGCTCACCGGCCGCACCCTCGGGCGTCTCGTTCTCGCTGCTCACAGCCTCATACCTACCAGAACGCTCGGACAGTCGTCCCCGGGCGGGCGCCGACCGTACGCGGAAGCCCGGCACCCCCGAGGGGATGCCGGGCTTCCGGCGGGTGCGAGGGGGCGGGTCCTAGAGGCCCGCCGCCTTCTTCAGCGCGTCCACGCGGTCCGTGCGCTCCCACGTGAAGTCGGGAAGCTCGCGGCCGAAGTGGCCGTAGGCCGCGGTCTGCGAGTAGATCGGGCGGAGCAGGTCGAGGTCGCGGATGATCGCGGCCGGGCGGAGGTCGAAGACCTCGCCGATGGCGTTCTCGATCTTCTCGGTCTCGACCGCGTTGGTGCCGAAGGTCTCGACGAACAGACCCACGGGCTCCGCCTTGCCGATCGCGTACGCGACCTGGACCTCGCAGCGCGAGGCGAGGCCGGCGGCCACGACGTTCTTGGCGACCCAGCGCATGGCGTAGGCGGCGGAGCGGTCGACCTTGGACGGGTCCTTGCCGGAGAAGGCACCGCCGCCGTGACGGGCCATGCCGCCGTAGGTGTCGATGATGATCTTGCGGCCGGTGAGGCCGGCGTCGCCCATCGGGCCGCCGATCTCGAAGCGGCCGGTCGGGTTGACCAGCAGGCGGTAGCCGTCGGTGTCCAGCTTGATGCCGTCCTCGACGAGCTGCTTCAGGACGTGCTCGACGACGAACTCGCGGATGTCGGGCGCGAGCAGCGACTCCAGGTCGATGTCCGAGGCGTGCTGCGAGGAGACCACGACCGTGTCGAGGCGGACGGCCTTGTCGCCGTCGTACTCGATGGTGACCTGGGTCTTGCCGTCGGGGCGCAGGTACGGGATGGTCCCGTTCTTGCGGACCTCGGTGAGCCGGCGGGAGAGCCGGTGCGCGAGGTAGATCGGGAGCGGCATGAGCTCGGGGGTCTCGTCGGAGGCGTAGCCGAACATCAGGCCCTGGTCGCCGGCGCCCTGCTTGTCCAGCTCGTCCTCGTCGCCCTCGACGCGCTTCTCGTACGCCGTGTCGACGCCCTGCGCGATGTCCGGGGACTGCGACCCGATGGAGACCGAGACGCCGCAGGACGCGCCGTCGAAGCCCTTCTTCGAGGAGTCGTACCCGATCTCGAGGATCTTGTTCCGTACGAGGGTGGGAATGTCGGCCCACGCCTTCGTGGTGACCTCACCGGCGACGTGCACGAGGCCGGTGGTGATCAGCGTCTCGACGGCGACGCGGGACGTGGGGTCCTCGCGCAGCAGCGCGTCGAGAATGGTGTCGCTGATCTGGTCAGCGATCTTGTCGGGGTGACCTTCGGTCACGGACTCCGAAGTGAACAGACGACGGGACACAATGCTCCCTGGGGTTGCAGCGGCTGCTGGCTGAACAATGTCGGACGGCAGGGGGCTGCGCCCCGCGTCGTACCGAGAACAGTCTATCGGGCGTCATCGGGCATTGGGGCAGGTGTCTCGCAAGGTGGGAGCCCCGCGGTCGCCGAATCCGGCCCCACCCGCCTCACGGACACCCCTCCCGCTCGCCCGCGAGGACGGGATTCCCGGGGTGTTCGCTCGGCCGGGACGGTGAAATCCGGCCAGGGGTGAGATTTCCCCTAATTCTCCGTGGGAAGGGACCGCAGACGGGGTGCCACGAGGTCCCAGACCGTCTCGGCGAGCGCTTCCTTCGGCCCGTACGGCACGGGCGTGTCGGAGCCGTCCTCGGCGAGCACCACGGCCTCGTTCTCCTCGGAGCCGAAGGTCTTGCGCTCACCCACCTCGTTGACCACGAGCAGGTCGCAGCCCTTGCGGCGGAGCTTCTCGCGGCCGTTGGCGAGCACGTCGTCCGTCTCGGCGGCGAAGCCCACGACCACCTGACCCGGCAGGGCCCGGTCGGCGGAGATCTCGGCGAGGATGTCGGGGTTGCGGACCAGTTCCACGGCCGGGGCCTCGACGCCGTCCTGCTTCTTGATCTTGCCGGTCGCGTAGACGGCCGGGCGGAAGTCGGCCACCGCGGCGGCCATGACCACGGCGTCGGCGTCGGCGGCGGCCTTGAGCACGGCCTCGCGGAGCTGGATCGCGGTGCCGACGTGGACGACGTCGACCCCGGCCGGGTCGGGGATGCCGGTGTTCGCCTCGACGAGCGTGACGCGGGCGCCCCGGGCCGCGGCGGCCTTGGCGAGGGCGTAGCCCTGCTTGCCGGAGGAGCGGTTGCCCAGGTAGCGGACGGGGTCGAGGGGCTCGCGGGTGCCGCCCGCGCTGACCACGACATGGCGGCCGACGAGGTCGGGCGCGGCGACGCCGCGGGAAAGGATCCTGCGGCAGACCTCGAAGATCTCTGCGGGGTCGGGCAGCCGGCCCTTGCCCGTGTCGACGCCGGTCAGCCGGCCGACGGCGGGCTCGATGACGATCGCGCCGCGGCGGCGGAGGGTGGCGACGTTCTCCTGGGTGGCGGGGTGCTCCCACATCTCGGTGTGCATCGCCGGGGCGAAGACGACCGGACAGCGGGCCGTGAGCAGGGTGTTGGTCAGGAGGTCGTCGGCGAGGCCGTGGGCCGCCTTGGCGAGCATGTCGGCGGTGGCGGGGGCGACGACGACGAGGTCGGCGGCCTGTCCGATCCGTACGTGCGGGACCTCGTGGACGGACTCCCACACCTCGGTGGAGACGGGGTTGCCGGAGAGCGCGGACCAGGTCGCGGCACCGACGAAGTGGAGCGCCGAGTCCGTGGGCACGACCCGGACGTCGTGGCCCGACTCCGTGAGCCGCCGGAGCAGCTCGCAGGCCTTGTAGGCGGCGATGCCGCCGCTGACGCCCAGAACGACCTTCGGCTTGGTCACCACTGCCACTCCCGCACTCGGATTGCGTGCTCGATGCGTACTCGGATGCGTACGCATCCATGAGACACCACAGGCCCGGCGGATGTTCCGCCGGGCCTGTGGTGAGAAACGTAACGTGCTGACGCGCTTACTGCGCCGGGCCCTCGATGGCCTCGGAGGTCAGCAGACCCGCGTTGATCTCGCGCAGGGCGATCGAGAGCGGCTTCTCGTGCACGTGGGTGTCGACGAGCGGGCCGACGTACTCGAGCAGGCCCTCGCCGAGCTGCGAGTAGTACGCGTTGATCTGGCGCGCGCGCTTGGCCGCGTAGATCACGAGGCTGTACTTCGAGTCGGTCGCCTCGAGCAGCTCGTCGATCGGCGGGTTGATGATGCCCTCGGGCGCGGTGATGGAAGAGGACACGCTCTAGCCTTCCGAAGAAACTTCTGGGTGAGCTGATCCGGGTGATCAGATCCAGGTGATCAGAAAAAGATCAAACAACGTTCATCAAGGCTAGCAGCTCACGCGCCACGTCCTCGACGGAGGTGTTGACCAGGGTGGTGTCGAACTCCGGCTCGGCGGCCAGTTCGACCTTGGCGGCCGCGAGTCGGCGCTCGATGACCTCGGGCGACTCCGTGCCCCGGCCGGTGAGCCGGCGGACGAGTTCGTCCCAGCTCGGCGGGGCGAGGAAGACCAGCTGGGAGTCCTTCATGGACTCCTTGACCTGCCGGGCTCCCTGGAGGTCGATCTCCAGGAGGACCGGCTCACCGGCCTCCAGGCGCTCCAGGACCGCCTGCCGCGGCGTGCCGTAGCGGTTGCCCGCGAACTCGGCCCATTCGAGGAGTTCCCCGTTGGCGACCAGCTTGTCGAATTCGTCGTCCGTGACGAAGAAATACTGGACGCCGTGCTTCTCGCCGGGGCGCGGCTTTCGTGTCGTGGCCGACACCGAGAGCCAGACCTCGGGGTGGACCTTGCGCATATGAGCGACGACCGTGCTCTTGCCGACCCCTGAGGGGCCGGAGAGCACGGTCAGCCGCGGACGTACCTCTGCTGCCATGCAGCGATTATTCCAGCTTTACGGGGGTGCCTGGGACGGCGATCCCGCTTCAGGCGCCGGTGGAGCCGAACTCGCGCTCCAGGGAGGCGATCTGGTTGGAACCGAGCCCGCGCACGCGCCGGCTCTCGGAGATGCCGAGTCGCTCCATGATCTGCTTGGCGCGGACCTTGCCCACGCCGGGCAGGGACTCAAGGAGCGCGGAGACCTTCATCTTGCCGATGACGTCGTTCTCCTGGCCCGACTTGATGACCTCGTGGAGGGAGGCGCCGGAGTGCTTGAGTCGATTCTTGACCTCGGCCCGCTCCCGGCGAGCCGCGGCGGCCTTTTCGAGCGCGGCTGCGCGCTGTTCAGGGGTAAGGGGCGGAAGAGCCACGCCTACGTCACCTCGGATGTCGAACTGTCGGATACGGACCGGTGCGAAGGCTGGACGCCCCACACCAGTGGAGCAACGAACAACGTGGGAACCGCTGAACGCTGACTCTGCCCCGGAGACTAGCGGCGAAAGTCCCTCCAGTCAGCGAGAACAAGCGAAAAGTCCTGGTCAGCATCTACCGACCAGGACTTTTCAGACATAACGACCGCGTTTTGGGTAAGGATCCTGTCAAGGAGTGAGACGGCCCTCACCTGCGGATTGCTCCCGCGGGCCGTCAGCGGGCGACGGCCTCGCGGATCTCGGTCGCGTAGCGCTCCGCCGAGGCGCGCAGAGCGGCGGCGTCCGGACCGTGCTTGAGGACCCCGCGGCTGACGTTCGGGACCACGTTGCGGACGGCCGCGCCGAAGACCGCGGGGAGGTCGGCGGGGGTCGCGCCCTGGGCACCGAGGCCGGGGGCCAGGAGGGGGCCGTTGATGTCCAGGTCGAAGGAGGACAGGTCGCCGAGCGTCGCTCCCACGACCGCCCCGAAGGAGCCCATGGGGGTCTCCCCCGCGTTCTCCGCGGCGAGGTGGGCCAGCATGGTCGCGCCGATGGTCCGGCCGTCCTCGCGGACCGCCCGCTGGACCTCCGCGCCCTCCGGGTTGGAGGTCAGCGCGAGGACGAAGAGGCCGGCGCCGTTCTCCCGCGCCAGGTCGACGGCCGGCTTCAGGGAGCCGTAGCCGAGGTAGGGCGAGACCGTCAGCGCGTCCGAGAAGAGCGGGGAGTCCTTGCGCAGGAACGCCTCGGCGTACGCGGCCATGGTGGAGCCGATGTCGCCGCGCTTGGCGTCCATGACCACGAGACCGCCCGCGGCCCGCAGATCGGCGGTGGCGCGCTCCAGGACGGCGACACCGTGCGAGCCGAAGCGCTCGAAGAAGGCGGCCTGCGGCTTGAAGACCGCGACGGTGTCCGCCAGCGCCTCGACGACCGTGAAGGTGAAGCGCTCCAGGCCGGCGATGTCGTCGGTCAGGCCCCAGGAGTCGAGCAGGGCCGCGTGCGGGTCGATGCCGACGCAGAGCGGGCCGCGCTCGTCCATGGCGGAGCGCAGGCGGGTGCCGAAGGAGAGCGTCACGGGGTGGTGGCCTTTCGGTTGTCGGCGCCGACGGCCTCGGCGAGGGTGGCGTACGGGGAGGCCGCGAGGCGCGCCGCGAGGCCCTTGTGGATCGCGCGGGCGTAGAACGGGCCCTCGTAGATGAAGGCGCTGTAGCCCTGGATCAGCGTGGCGCCGGCCAGGATGCGCTGCCAGGCGTCCTCGGCGTTCTCGATGCCGCCTACGCCCACGAGGACGAGCCGGTCGCCCACGCGCGCGTGCAGGCGCCTCAGCACGGCGAGGGAGCGCTCCTTGACGGGGGCGCCGGAGAGCCCGCCGGTCTCCTTGACCAGAGCCGGGTCGGACTTCAGGCCGAGGCCCTCGCGCGCGATGGTCGTGTTGGTGGCGATGATGCCGTCGAGGCCCAGCTCCAGGGCGAGGTCGGCGACGGCGTCGACGTCCTCGTCGGCGAGGTCGGGGGCGATCTTGACCAGGAGCGGGACGCGGCGGTCGGTGACCGTGCGGTCGGCGGCCTCGCGCACGGCCGTGAGGAGCGGGCGCAGGGACTCGGTGGCCTGGAGGTTGCGCAGGCCCGGGGTGTTCGGCGAGGAGACGTTGACGACGAGGTAGTCGGCGTGCGCGGCGAGGCGCTCGGTGGACTTCACGTAGTCGGCGGCGGCCTCGGCCTCCGGGACGACCTTGGTCTTGCCGATGTTGACGCCGACGACGGTCCTGAAGACCGGCACGCGCGCGTGGAGCCGCTCCGCGACGGCGGCGGAGCCCTCGTTGTTGAAGCCCATGCGGTTGATCAGGGCGCGGTCCTGCACCAGCCGGAAGAGCCGCTTCTTGGGGTTGCCCGGCTGGGCCTCGCCGGTGACCGTGCCGATCTCGACGTGGTCGAAGCCGAGCATCGACATGCCGTCGATGGCGACGGCGTTCTTGTCGAAGCCGGCGGCGAGCCCGAAGGGGCCGTGCATGCGCAGGCCGAGCGCCTCGGTGCGCAGCTCCTTGTACCGGGGCGCGAGGACGGCGGCGACGAAGGTGCGGAGCACCGGGACGCGGGCGGCCAGCCGGATCCAGCGGAAGGCCAGGTAGTGGGCCTCCTCCGGGTCCATCCGCTTGAAGACGAGGTGGAAGAAGAACTTGTACATGTGGGTGTCCTCAGCAAGAGGGGGACACCGTTTCCGGTGTCCCCCTCGTGGGTTGCTAGTCGCGGGCCGCGGTCAGGTGCTCCGCGTGTTCCTGGAGCGAGCGGACGCCGACGTCGCCGTGGCCGAGCGCCTCGATGCCCTGGACGGCGGCGGCGAGCGCCTGGACCGTGGTGAGGCACGGGACGGAGCGGGCCACCGCCGCCGTACGGATCTCGTAGCCGTCGAGGCGGCCACCGGTGCCGTACGGGGTGTTGACGATCAGGTCGACCTGGCCGTCGTGGATCAGCTGGACGATCGTCTTCTCGCCGTTCGGGCCCTCGCCCTCGGACTGCTTGCGCACGATCGTGGCGTTGATGCCGTTGCGCTTGAGGACCTCGGCCGTGCCGGAGGTGGCCATCAGCTCAAAGCCGTGGGCGACCAGCTCGCGGGCCGGGAAGATCATCGAGCGCTTGTCGCGGTTGGCGACGGAGATGAAGGCGCGGCCCTTGGTGGGCAGCGGTCCGTAGGCGCCGGCCTGCGACTTGGCGTACGCCGTGCCGAAGACGGAGTCGATGCCCATGACCTCGCCGGTGGAGCGCATCTCCGGGCCGAGGACGGTGTCCACGCCGCGGCCGTGGATGTCGCGGAAGCGGGTCCACGGCATCACGGCCTCCTTGACGGAGATCGGCGCGTCGAGCGGCAGGGTGCCGCCGTCGCCGGTCTTCGGCAGCAGGCCCTCCTCGCGCAGCTCGGCGACGGTGGCGCCGAGCGAGATGCGGGCGGCGGCCTTCGCGAGCGGCACCGCGGTCGCCTTCGAGGTGAAGGGGACCGTGCGGGAGGCGCGCGGGTTGGCCTCCAGGACGTAGAGGATGTCCCCGGCCATGGCGAACTGGATGTTGATCAGTCCGCGCACGCCGACGCCCTTGGCGATGGCCTCGGTGGAGACCCGCAGGCGCTTGATGTCGTGGCCGCCGAGGGTGATCGGGGGCAGGGCGCAGGCCGAGTCGCCGGAGTGGATACCGGCCTCCTCGATGTGCTCCATGACGCCGCCGAGGTACAGCTCGTGGCCGTCGTAGAGCGCGTCGACGTCGATCTCGATGGCGTCGTCGAGGAAGCGGTCGACCAGGACCGGCCGGGTGGGGCTGATCTCGGTGGACTCGGCGATGTACGACTCCAGGCGGGTCTCGTCGTAGACGATCTCCATGCCGCGGCCGCCGAGCACGTACGAGGGGCGTACGAGCACGGGGTAGCCGATCTCGTCGGCGATGGCCTTGGCCCCGGCGAAGGTGGTCGCGGTGCCGTGCTTGGGGGCCGGCAGGCCCGCCTCGGCGAGGACCTGGCCGAAGGCGCCGCGGTCCTCGGCGGCGTGGATGGCCTCCGGGGAGGTGCCGACGACCGGCACGCCGTTGTCCTTGAGCGCCTGGGAGAGGCCGAGCGGGGTCTGGCCGCCGAGCTGGACGACGACACCGGCGACGGGACCCGCGAGCGTCTCCGCGTGGACGATCTCCAGCACGTCCTCGAGCGTGAGCGGCTCGAAGTACAGGCGGTCGGAGGTGTCGTAGTCGGTGGAGACGGTCTCCGGGTTGCAGTTGACCATCACGGTCTCGTAGCCCGCGTCGCTCAGCGCGAAGGAGGCGTGGACGCAGGAGTAGTCGAACTCGATGCCCTGGCCGATGCGGTTCGGGCCGGAGCCCAGGATGATCACGGCGGGCTTGGTGCGCGGCGCGACCTCGCTCTCCTCGTCGTACGAGGAGTAGAAGTACGGGGTCTTGGCGGCGAACTCGGCGGCGCAGGTGTCGACCGTCTTGTAGACCGGGCGGACCCCGAGGGCGTGCCGGACCTCGCGGACGACGTCCTCGCGCAGGCCGCGGATGTCGGCGATCTGGGCGTCGGAGAAGCCGTGCCGCTTGGCCTCGGCGAGCAGCTCGGGCTCGAGCTTCTCGGCGGAGGCCAGCTCGTCGGCGATCTCCTTGATGAGGAAGAGCTGGTCGACGAACCAGGGGTCGATCTTGGTCGACTCGAAGACCTCCTCGGGGGTGGCCCCGGCGCGGATGGCCTGCATGACGGTGTTGATGCGGCCGTCGGTCGGGCGGACCGCCTCGCGCAGCAGCTCGGCCTTGTCACCGGGCTCGCCGGTGAAGGCGAACTGCGAGCCCTTCTTCTCGAGCGAGCGCAGGGCCTTCTGCAGCGCCTCGGTGAAGTTGCGGCCGATGGCCATGGCCTCGCCGACCGACTTCATGGTGGTGGTGAGGGTGGAGTCGGCCTGCGGGAACTTCTCGAAGGCGAAGCGCGGGGCCTTGACCACGACGTAGTCGAGCGTGGGCTCGAAGGACGCCGGGGTCTTCTCCGTGATGTCGTTCGGGATCTCGTCCAGCGTGTAGCCGACGGCGAGCCGGGCCGCGATCTTGGCGATCGGGAAGCCGGTCGCCTTGGAGGCCAGCGCGGAGGAGCGGGAGACGCGCGGGTTCATCTCGATGACGATGATCCGGCCGTCGTCCGGGTTGACCGCGAACTGGATGTTGCAGCCGCCGGTGTCGACGCCGACCTCGCGGATGATCGCGATGCCGATGTCGCGCAGCCGCTGGTACTCGCGGTCGGTGAGCGTCATCGCCGGGGCGACGGTGATCGAGTCACCGGTGTGGACGCCCATCGGGTCGAAGTTCTCGATGGAGCAGACGACCACGACGTTGTCGGCCTTGTCGCGCATCAGCTCCAGCTCGTACTCCTTCCAGCCGAGGATGGACTCCTCCAGGAGCACCTCGGTGGTCGGGGAGAGCGTGAGGCCCTGTCCGGCGATGCGGCGCAGCTCCTCCTCGTCGTGGGCGAAGCCGGAGCCGGCGCCGCCCATGGTGAAGGAGGGGCGGACGACGACGGGGTAGCCGCCGAGCGTGTCGACACCGGCGATGACGTCGTCCATGGAGTGGCAGATCACGGACCGGGCGGACTCGCCGTAGCCGATCTTGGCCTTGACGGCCTCGACGACGCCCTTGAAGAGGTCGCGGTCCTCGCCCTTGTGGATGGCCTCCACGTTGGCGCCGATCAGCTCGACGCCGTACTTCTCCAGGACGCCCTGCTCGTGCATGGAGATCGCGGTGTTGAGCGCGGTCTGGCCGCCGAGGGTGGGCAGGAGGGCGTCGGGGCGCTCCTTGGCGATGATCTTCTCGACGAACTCGGGGGTGATCGGCTCGACGTACGTGGCGTCGGCGATCTCCGGGTCGGTCATGATCGTGGCCGGGTTGGAGTTCACCAGGATCACTCGCAGGCCCTCGGCCTTGAGGATCCGGCAGGCCTGGGTTCCGGAGTAGTCGAACTCGGCGGCCTGGCCGATGACGATCGGGCCGGAGCCGATGACCAGGACGGACTGGATATCGGTGCGCTTAGGCACGCTCGGCCTCCATCAGGGATACGAAGCGGTCGAAGAGGTACGCGGCGTCGTGCGGGCCCGCGGCCGCCTCGGGGTGGTACTGGACGGAGAAGGCCGGCTGGTCGAGCAGCTGGAGGCCTTCCACGACGTTGTCGTTCAGGCAGACGTGGGAGACCTCGGCACGCCCGTAGGGGGTGTCGGAGACCTTGTCGAGGGGCGCGTCGACGGCGAAGCCGTGGTTGTGCGCGGTGACCTCGACCTTGCCCGTCGTGCGGTCCTGGACGGGCTGGTTGATGCCGCGGTGGCCGTACTTCAGCTTGTAGGTGCCGAAGCCGAGGGCGCGGCCGAGGATCTGGTTGCCGAAGCAGATGCCGAAGAGCGGCGTCTTCCGCTCCAGGACCGCCCGCATCACGGAGACCGGGTGGTCGGCGGTGGCCGGGTCGCCGGGGCCGTTCGAGAAGAACACGCCGTCCGGGTTCACCGCGTACACGTCCTCGACGGTGGCGGTGGCGGGCAGCACGTGCACCTCGATGCCGCGCTCGGCCATCCGGTGCGGGGTCATGCCCTTGATGCCGAGGTCCACGGCGGCGACGGTGAACTTCTTGGTGCCGATCGCGGGGACGACGTACGTCTCCTTGGTGGCGACCTCGGCGGAGAGGTCGGCGCCCTTCATCTCGGGGGCCTGGCGGACCTCGGCGAGCATCGTGCCCTCGTCGGGCAGCGCGTTGCCGGAGAAGATGCCGACGCGCATGGCACCGCTCTCGCGCAGGTGGCGGGTGAGGGCGCGGGTGTCGATGCCGGAGATGCCGACGACGCCCTGGGCGGCGAGCTCCTCGTCCAGCGAGCGCTTGGCGCGCCAGTTGGAGGAGACGCGGGCGGGGTCGCGCACGACGTAGCCGGAGACCCAGATGCGGGAGGACTCGGGGTCCTCGTCGTTGACGCCGGTGTTGCCGACGTGCGGGGCGGTCATCACGACGACCTGGCGGTGGTACGACGGGTCGGTGAGGGTCTCCTGGTAGCCGGTCATGCCGGTGGAGAACACGGCCTCGCCGAAGGTCTCCCCCACGGCCCCGTAGGCACGGCCGCGGAAGATGCGGCCGTCCTCCAGGACGAGTACGGCGGGAACTTTGCCGGTTCCCCGGGTGGAGGTCGTCATCGTGCGGTGCCTTCCGTAGTCTTGATCATGCTGTTGACGGCCTCGACCCAGGCGGTGTGTTCCGCCGCCCGGTCGGACCGGAAGCCGGAGTCGAGCAGCTTCTCGCCGTGCGCCCACGTGACGATCAGCAGCCCGCCCTCGGCGAGGACCTTGCCCGCGATGCCCTTGTCGAGCCGGGCCTCGCGCAGGGCCTCGGCCGGGATGAAGAAGTCGTTCGCCCCGGGGCGTACGACCTCGATCCCCGCGTCGGTGAGCGAGAGCTCGACGCGGCTGCGGGTGCCGAGGCCGTGGGCGACGATCCGGTCGAGCCACTGCCCGGCCGTGGTCGAGCCGTGGTACCGCCCGCTCAGGGACAGTGTCGCCGCACCGGCGCCGGCGGGCATTCCCGGCAGTTCGGGCAGGTCCGACTGGAGGTTGCCGCGCCACTTCCATCCCTGGCGCATCAGCCAGTAGACGAAGGCGATGAAGAGCAGGAGGCCCACGACCCAGCCGATCCGTCCGGCCCAGTCGGTCACCTCCGCCGACTTCTTCTCGGCCTCGGCGGCCAGTTCGATGAGTGTCACGCCAGCTTCCCGTCGATGAGCGTTGCCCGGCCCCGCAGGAAGGTGTGGGTGATGCGTCCCGGCAGTTCGCGGCCCTCGTAGGGAGTGTTGCGGCTGCGGGAGGCGAAGCCCGCGGGGTCCACGGCACCACGGTATGCCGGATCGACCAGGGTCAGGTTGGCGGGCTCACCTGCCGAGACGGGGCGGCCGTGGCCCTCGGCCCGCCCGATGGCGGCCGGCTTGACGGACATCCGGTCGGCGACGCCGGCCCAGTCGAGCAGCCCGGTCTCGACCATCGTCTGCTGGACGACGGAGAGCGCGGTCTCCAGGCCGACCATGCCCATGGCGGCCGCGGCCCACTCGCAGTCCTTGTCCTCGTGCGGGTGCGGGGCGTGGTCGGTGGCGACGATGTCGATGGTGCCGTCGGCCAGCGCCTCGCGCAGGGCCATCACGTCACGCTCGGTGCGCAGCGGCGGGTTGACCTTGTAGACGGGGTTGTACGAGCGCACCATCTCGTCGGTCAGGAGCAGGTGGTGCGGCGTGACCTCGGCGGTGACGTCGATGCCGCGCGACTTGGCCCAGCGGACGATCTCCACGGAGCCGGCGGTCGACAGGTGGCAGATGTGGACGCGGGAGCCGACGTGCTCGGCGAGGAGCACGTCGCGGGCGATGATCGACTCCTCGGCGACGGCGGGCCAGCCGCCGAGGCCGAGCTCGGCGGAGACGACGCCCTCGTTCATCTGGGCGCCCTCGGTGAGGCGGGGCTCCTGGGCGTGCTGGGCGACGACGCCGCCGAAGGCCTTCACGTACTCCAGGGCGCGGCGCATGATCACGGCGTCGTCGACGCACTTGCCGTCGTCGGAGAAGACCGTGACACCGGCGGCGGAGTCGTGCATGGCGCCGAGTTCGGCGAGCTTCTTGCCCTCCAGGCCGACCGTGACGGCGCCGATGGGCTGCACGTCGCAGTAGCCGGACTCCTTGCCGAGCCGGTAGACCTGCTCGACCACGCCGGCGGTGTCGGCGACCGGGAAGGTGTTGGCCATGGCGAAGACGGCGGTGAAGCCGCCGGAGGCGGCGGCGCGGGTGCCGGTGAGGACGGTCTCGGAGTCCTCGCGGCCGGGCTCGCGCAGATGGGTGTGGAGGTCGACCAGGCCGGGCAGCAGGATCTGGCCCTCGGCCTCGATCACGGTCGCGTCCTCGGCCGACAGGCCCGTACCGACCGCGGCGATGGTCTCGCCGTCGATCAGGACGTCCTGCGGCTCGCCGCCCAGTACCTTGGCACCGCGGATCAGGATCTTGCTCATGGTTACTTGCTCTCCTCGGTACGGGTCACAGGGGCGGCGGGCTCGGAACCGCCGAGCAGCAGGTACAGCACGGCCATGCGGACGGAGACGCCGTTGGCGACCTGCTCGACGACCGTGCAGCGGTCGGAGTCGGCGACCTCGGCGGTGATCTCCATGCCGCGGACCATCGGGCCGGGGTGCATCACGATGGCGTGCTCGGGCATCTTCGCCATCCGGTCGCCGTCGAGCCCGTACCGCCGCGAGTATTCGCGCTCGGTCGGGAAGAAGGCCGCGTTCATCCGCTCGCGCTGCACACGCAGCATCATGACCGCGTCGGACTTCGGAAGCACGCTGTCGAGGTCGTAGCTGACCTCGCAGGGCCAGGTCTCGACGCCGACGGGGACCAGGGTCGGCGGGGCCACCAGGGTGACCTCGGCGCCGAGGGTGTGCAGCAGGTCGACGTTGGAGCGGGCGACCCGGCTGTGCAGGACGTCTCCGACGAGCGTGATGCGCTTGCCCGCGAGGTCCTGGCCGAGGCCGGCGTCGCGGCCGACGAGGCGGCGGCGCATGGTGAAGGCGTCCAGCAGGGCCTGGGTGGGGTGCTGGTGGGTGCCGTCGCCCGCGTTGATGACGGGGGCGTCGATCCAGCCGGAGGTGGCGAGGCGGTACGGCGCGCCGGAGGCGCTGTGGCGGATGACGACGGCGTCGACGCCCATCGCCTCCAGGGTCTGCGCGGTGTCCTTGAGCGACTCGCCCTTGGAGACGCTGGAGCCCTTGGCCGCGAAGTTGATCACATCGGCGGAGAGGCGCTTCTCGGCGGCCTCGAAGGAGATCCGGGTGCGGGTGGAGTCCTCGAAGAAGAGGTTGCAGACGGTCCGGCCGCGCAGGGTGGGCAGCTTCTTGATCGGCCGGTCGGCGACCCGGGCCATCTCCTCGGCGGTGTCGAGGATGAGGACGGCGTCGTCGCGGGTGAGGTCGGCGGCCGAGATGAGGTGACGCATCATCGGGGTGTGCTCCGTGGTCGGGAGGTGTGGGGGCCCGGGGGTGTCCCCGTGGGGCCCGTCGGGGTGCGGGCACGCAGGGGTGTGCCCTGGACCCGTCGGGGTGCCGGACCGGCTAGTCGGTGGTCTTGCTGCCGAGCAGCACGGTGTCGCGACCGTCCTCCTCGGCGAGCTGGACCTTGACCGTCTCGCGCAGCGACGTGGGCAGGTTCTTGCCGACGTAGTCGGCGCGGATCGGAAGCTCGCGGTGGCCGCGGTCGACGAGGACCGCGAGCTGCACGGCTCGCGGGCGGCCGATGTCGCCGAGCGCGTCGAGCGCGGCGCGGATGGTGCGGCCGGAGAAGAGCACGTCGTCGACCAGGACGACCAGGCGGCCGTCGACGCCGTCACCGGGGATCTCGGTGCGGCCCAGCGCGCGGGCGGGCTTCATCCGCAGGTCGTCGCGGTACATGGTGATGTCGAGGGAGCCGACCGGGATCTTGCGGCCGGTGATCTCGGCGAGCTTGTCGGCCAGCCGGCGGGCGAGGAAGACGCCCCGCGTCGGGATGCCGAGGAGGACCACGTCGTCGGCGCCCTTGGCGCGCTCGACGATCTCGTGGGCGATGCGGGTGAGGACCCGCGCGATGTCGGGGCCCTCGAGAACCGGGCGTGCCGCATCGGAGTGCTGCTGTGTGTCCATATGAAACGGACCTCCTTCTCCGCCTCACGGGACGGACCTTAAAGGACGTCGGAATTGCGCCATCGACTCTACCAGGGGCGGGTGACTCCCCTGCTCACCACCCCGGCGCCACTCCGGGCGCCGTCCCCCGAGAGGGGGCGGTATGGACCATTCGGCTTGACGGGAAAGAGTAACGCTGCGTAACCTCACAGTGAGTTACCAGCCAGGCGGCGGAGCCGCACGTTGTCTACAGCGTCCAGCGTCCGGGGAGCTATATGTCCAGCGAATACGCAAAGCAGCTCGGGGCCAAGCTCCGCGCCATCCGCACCCAGCAGGGCCTTTCCCTCCACGGAGTGGAAGAGAAGTCCCAGGGCCGCTGGAAGGCCGTCGTGGTCGGCTCGTACGAGCGTGGTGACCGCGCCGTGACGGTGCAGCGCCTCGCCGAGCTGGCGGACTTCTACGGCGTCCCGGTGCAGGAGCTCCTGCCCGGCACGGCCCCGGGCGGGGCCGCCGAGCCGCCGCCGAAGCTCGTCCTCGACCTGGAGCGTCTGGCCCACGTCCCGCAGGAGAAGGCGGGCCCCCTGCAGCGCTACGCGGCGACGATCCAGTCGCAGCGCGGCGACTACAACGGCAAGGTGCTGTCGATCCGCCAGGACGACCTGCGCACCCTCGCCGTCATCTACGACCAGTCGCCCTCGGTGCTGACCGAGCAGCTCATCAGCTGGGGCGTCCTCGACGCGGACGCGCGGCGCGCGGTCGTCCACGAGGACAACTGAGCAGAACCGAGCAGAAACGTTGCCGCCGGGGCGGGACGGTCTTCGGACCGCCCCGCCCCGGCGGTTTTCGTCCCGCTCCGGGCCGCCGTCCGTCCTCTCCGGACACGTCGAAGGGGCCCGTGACACCTGCGGGGGGGACGGGCGCCGCCGCGCGGTATACGGCCCGCCCCGCGGGCCCGCGCCGCGCCAGCGACACCGGGGAGT
>NZ_JBEZNQ010000115.1:0-17495 GCF_040653315.1 Streptomyces sp. NPDC047981
CATCGGGACGGCGGTCGCCTCGCCGGCGATGCCGACGAGCGGCGAGGCGACCGCGCCGATGAGGAAGGAGGACGTGCCGAGGAGCGCGGAGGCCGAACCCGCCGCGTGCGGGGTGCGCATCAGCGCCTGCGCGTTGGTGTTGGGCAGGACGAGACCCATCGCCGACATCAGGACGAAGAGCCCGGCGGCCACGGCGGCGAGCGAGGGCTTCCCGAACACCCCGCTCGTCATGACCAGCAGCGCCGCCGCGGCGAGCACGATCACGCCGAGGCCCCAGGCGAGGACCTTGTCCAGGCTGACCCGGCCGACGAGCAGCTTGCCGTTGATCTGGCCGAGGGCGACGAGGCCGATGGAGTTGAGGCCGAAGAGCAGGCTGAAGGTCTGCGGCGAAGCGCCGTAGATCTCCTGCACGACGAACGGGGAGGCCGAGATGTACGCGAAGAGCGCGGCGAAACCGAGGCCGCCGGCCAGCGTGTAGCCGGTGAAGACCCGGTCGGCGAGCAGCCCGCGCATGGTGCGCAGCGCCTGGCCGACGCCGCCTTCGTGGCGCCGCTCGGGCGGCAGCGTCTCGGCCAGCCACTTCCAGACCACCAGGGTCAGCAGGACGCCGATGACGGCGAGGACGTGGAAGACGCCCCGCCAGTCGGTGATCCGCAGGATCTGCCCGCCGATGAGCGGGGCGATGATCGGGGCGACGCCGGAGATCAGCATGAGGGTGGAGAAGAACCGGGCCATCGCGACACCGTCGTACAGGTCGCGGACGACGGCCCGGGCGATGACGATGCCGGCCGCGCCGGCCAGGCCCTGGAGGAGCCGGAAGGCGATGAGCAGTTCGACGGTGGGCGCGAAGGCGCAGACCGCGGTGGCGGCGACGTAGACCAGCATGCCGATCAGGAGCGGACGGCGGCGTCCCCACTTGTCGCTCATGGGTCCCACGACGAGCTGGCCGAGCGCCATGCCGGCGAGGCAGGCGGTCAGGGTCAGCTGCACGGTCGCGGCGGGCGAGCGGAGCATCTCGGTGACCTCCGGCAGCGCCGGCAGGTACATGTCCATGGAGAGCGGCGGGAGGGCGGTGAGTCCGCCGAGGACGAGGGTGACGAGCAGGCTCGCGCGCCGGGTGGCGGCTGCGGGACCGGCGGCGGTGCCGACGGGTATGTGTCCTGGCGATTCCTGCTTCGTGGGCGGGCCGCTCTCCGGCATCGACTGCTCTCCATTTCGTTGAAACTTTCCCTATGCTCTCAGCTCGTCGGGGCGGGCCGGAACCTTTCGGGAGGGCGGGGCATGGGGACGACCGTGCGGTGGGGCGTGGTGGCGACGGGCGGGATCGCGGCGAAGTTCGCCGAGGAGCTGCGGGCGGTGGACGGCGCGGAGGTGGTGGCCGTGGCCTCCCGCGGGGAGGCGTCGGCGCGGGCCTTCGCCGACCGGTTCGGCATTCCGAGGGCGTACGGGGAGTGGTCCGCGCTCGCCGCCGACCCGGAGGTCGACGTGGTGTACGTGGCGACCCCGCACCACGCGCACCGGGAGGCCGCCGGGCTCGCGCTGGAAGCGGGCAAGGCGGTCCTCTGCGAGAAGGCTCTCACCCTGAACGCGGGCGAGGCGGAGGAGTTGGTCGCGCTCGCCCGTGACCGAGGTCTCTTCCTGATGGAGGCCATGTGGATGTACTGCAACCCGCTGATCCGGCGCCTCGCGGAACTGGTCCGCGACGGCGCGATCGGCGAGGTCAGGACCGTCCAGGCCGACTTCGGGCTGGCAGGACCGTTCGCCCCGGACCACCGGCTGCGCGACCCGGCGGTCGGCGGCGGGGCCCTCCTCGACCTCGGCGTCTACCCGGTCTCCTTCGCCCAGCTGCTGCTCGGCGAGCCCGACACGGTCCAGGCGCACGCGCTGCTCTCGCCCGAGGGCGTGGACCTGAACACGGGGATCCTCCTCGGCTGGGAGTCCGGGGCCTCGGCCCTGCTGTCCTGCTCGGTGGTCGCGGCCACCCCGATGACCGCGTCCGTGACGGGCTCGGCGGGCCGGATCGACCTGCCGCACGGCTTCTTCTTCCCGGACCGCTTCACGCTGCGGCGGCACGACCGGGAGCCGGAGGAGTTCGTGCTCGACGGCGACGCGGACCGGCAGTCCCTCCGCCCGGAGGCGGAGGAGGTCATGCGCTGCCTGCGCGCCGGCCTGACCGAGTCCCCGCTGGTGCCGCTGGACGGCTCGCTCGCGGTGATGCGGACGCTCGACGCGGTACGGGACCGCGTCGGCGTCCGCTACCCGCGGGAAATGGCTATGCGGGCGTGAGCCCGGGGTTCCCCGCCTCCGTGACGTAGGACCCGGCCGTGGTGACCGGGGCGCCCGGGGTCGTCACGGCCGAGACCGTACGGAAGTCGGCGCGGGCGCCGTCCTCGCCGAGCGCGACCGTCACATAGCCGCGCCGCCCGTTGTAGAACTTCAGGTGCGGGTTGGCGGCGGTGAGGTCGGGGTCGGACTTGTAGAGGGCGTACCGCAGACGGTGGTCCTCCAGGGTGATCGTCTCCCGGTTGAAGACGGCGGGGAGCCGGTGGTCGGTGTAGGCGCGGGCGCCGCCGGTGGCGTTGACGGCGTACTCGTAGAGGTAGTCGCCGAGGTGAAGGACGAGGTCGACGTCCTCCTGGGCGAGGTGCCGGTAGGCGGTGAAGTAGCCGTCGTGGTACGCCTGGCAGGAGACGGCGGCGATCTTGAGCCCGGATATCCGGGCGCCGGGCGCGGGGGCGGTGCGGGTGCGGCCGACGGGGCTGGTCCAGTCGCCGACGCGGAAGCGGTAGAAGTACGCGCGGTCGGTGTCGAGCCCGGTCACGTCCACGTGGACGCTGTGCTGGAACTCGGGGTGCGCGGTGACGCTGCCGCGCCGTGCGACCCGGGTGAAGCGCTCGTCGTGGGCGAGCTCCCAGCGGACGGTGACGCGGGTGCGGGGCATCCGGCGTCGGGCTCGAAGGGGTGGGGGGCGAGCCGGTCCCACGGGAGCACGGAGCCGGGCTGGGGGTCCCCCCGCCGAAGGCAGGGGGAGGGTCGCCGGACGCCACGCCCAGGGTGAACGGGTTCTCGGTGATCCGGCGCGGGTCCAGGACGGCGGCGCTCGCGGCGCCCGCGGCCGGGAGCTGGACGGCGAAGGCGAGCGCGGCGGCGGCGCCGGTGGCGGTGGCGGTGAGGAACCGGCGGCGGGTGGCGCCGTCCGCGAAGTGCCGGGCCGCGGTGCGGAGTTCGTCGGTACGGGTCGGTGCGAGCGTCATGTGCCCCTCCCCTGACGGATGGTGTCCGTGAGGCATTGGAGTGGCGCGGGGCGGCGTGGGGTTGTCGCGTACAGAACATCCGCGTGTCGGACGGGTGAGTTCCCTGTGCACCGATCTCCCGTACGCTGCGCGCCCATGAGCACTGAGTCGCGGGTCGCGGTGGTGACGGGAGCGGGTTCGGGCATCGGCCGGGGGGTGGCCCTGGCCCTGGCCGAGGCGGGCTGGCGGGTGGCGCTCGCGGGCCGCAGGCGTGAGCCGCTGGAGGAGACGGCGGCGGGGTCCGACGCCCTCCTCGCCGTCCCGACGGACGTGACGTCACCGGAGGCGGTGGCGTCCCTCTTCGACGCCGTACGGGACCGGTGGGGCCGCGTGGACCTGCTGTTCAACAACGCGGGCACGTTCGCGGGCGGCGGGACCCCGGTCGAGGAGCTGTCCTACGAGACCTGGCGCTCGGTCGTGGACGTCAACCTGACGGGCGCGTTCCTGTGCGCGCAGGCGGCGTTCCGGGCGATGAAGGAGCAGTCGCCGCAGGGCGGCCGGATCATCAACAACGGCTCGATCTCGGCGCACGTACCGCGCCCGCACTCGATCGCGTACACGGCGACGAAGCACGCGATGACGGGCCTGACGAAGTCCCTGTCGCTGGACGGCCGCCCGTACCGGATCGCCTGCGGGCAGATCGACATCGGCAACGCGGCGACGGACATGACGGCCCGGATGCAGTCGGGCATCCTGCAGGCCAACGGTCAGCTGGCGGCGGAGCCGGTGATGGACGCGGCGGACGTGGCGGCGACGGTGGTGCACATGGCGGCCCTGCCGCTGGAGGCGAACGTGCAGTTCGCGACGGTGATGGCGACGACGATGCCGTACATCGGCCGGGGATGACGGGAAGAGGGGGCTCGCGCCCCCTCCCCCTCAGGCCTGACCGGTCTCGAACCGCGCGATCTTCCCGCCCTCGACGACGAACCGCCAGGCCGTCCGCATCTCGCCCCAGGTGTCGTTGCGGTAGTTGGCGACGAGGGTGAGCCCGCCGTCCTTCTCGGACTGGACGTCCATGTGGCCGCGCGAGGAGAAGATCTCCTTGTCGGTCCACTCACGGACGTCCCGGTCCGAACCGTCGTCGGACATGGTCGCGTCGGGGGCGAGGGCCGCGAAGAAGGCCTGCTCGTCGTTGGCGTTGAGGGCAGCGACGAAGGTGCGCACGGCGGGGTCGCTGAGCTTGTCGACAGGAATCGTCATGGCCCTACCCGTACACCCCCCACCCCCGCACGGCACGGACCCGGGCCGCGGCTGTGCCGCGCGTCAGGAGGGGGACTCGGCCACCTGGCGGAGCTGGCAGGCTTCGGGCTTATGAGCGAGTACATGGACGACGCGTGGCACACCGTCGAGGGCCTTGCCTCCTGGATCTCCGCGCATCACTCCCTGCCGCCGGAGCAGGACGTCCTCCTGCGCGTCCTGAAGTTGTCGGAGGAGGTGGGGGAGGTGGCGCAGGCCCTCATCGGGGCCACGGGGCAGAACCCGCGCAAGGGGACGACGCACACGTGGCAGGACGTCGAGGCCGAGCTGTGCGACGTGATCATCACGGCGATGGTGGCGCTGCGGACGCTGAACCCCGACGCGTCGGAGGTCTTCGCGGGGCATGTGCGGCGGGTGGCGGAGCGGTCCTTGGGGGAAGGACCCTAGGCTCCCCGGGCTGCCTGGGTCGCCCGGGTGTTTCCGTCGTGGACACCTCCGCGCAAGGCGGGGCCGGATAAAATCTTGTCGCGGGGGTGACGGTTTGGACGAGCGGGCCGTGTCGGCCGATGCCACACGCCGGGATGACGACGGGGTCCTCGACGCGGCCGTGACGCGTCGGGAGAGCGCCGGCGACTCCCCGGCTCTGCTGCGATTACCGGCGGCGCTCGCCGAACGGTTCGTGGTGGTACGGGAGTTACCGCACCAGGGCCGCGAGGCGGACGTGCTGCTCGTCCGCGACGCGGCGGGGAGCCGGTGCGTCGCGAAGGTGTACCGCAGCGGGGTCAGGGTCGCTCCCGAGGTCTGGGAGCGCCTGCGCGGCCTCGACACCCGCCACGTGGCGCGGGTGATCGAGACGGGGTTCTCGGACGGGCGGGACTACGAGGTCTCGGAGTACCTCTCCGCGGGGTCGCTGGACGAGCTGGTCGGCGACGGGACCGCGGTGTCGCCGGAGGTCCTCGCCGGTGTCCTCGCCCAACTGACGGACGCGGTCGCCCATCTGCACGACGCGGGGATCGTGCATGGCGACCTGAAGCCGTCGAACGTACTCCTGCGCGGCAGGGAGCCCCTGGAGCTGGCCCTCGCGGACTTCGGCGTGAGCAAGTCGCTCGACGCGACCTCGCGGTTCACCCAGCGCGTGTTCGGGACCCTGGCGTACTCGGCCCCGGAGTACGTGTTCGGCGCGGAGGTGTCCGGATCGCAGGACTGGTGGGCCGTGGGGGTGATTGCCCGTCAACTCGCCACCGGACGCGCACCGTTCGAAGGTCTTTCGGAACAGGCCGTACGGCACCATCTGGCGACGCGTCCGGTCGACGTGTCGGATGTGGCGGACGAGCGGGTGCGGCTGCTGTGCGCCGGGCTGCTGGTCCGGGACCCGGAGCGCCGATGGGGCGCCGCCGAGGTGCGCGACTGGCTGGCCGGCGGCACCCCCGACGTGGCCGAAGAGCCCCCGGAGTCCGCCTCGGGACCGGCGAGCCCGGGCGGTGGTCTCCGGCCCCTGCAGTTCCACGGCGTACGGCACACCGACCGGGCGGCGCTCGCCCGGGCCCTGGCCGCGGACTGGGACACGGCCGCCCGCCGGTTCTTCGGCTCCATGGGGGAACGGGACGAACCCAGTCAGGCCTGGCGCCAACTCCGCGCCTACCTCGCACAGTTCGACGATCCCGAGCGCGACGACCCGGAAGAGCTCCTGGAGCTGATCGACGTCCACCTCCCGGGCGACGACGAGCCCGACACGAAGCTGCTGCGGCTGCTGCGCTGGCTCGACCCGACGATGCCGCCGGTCTACCGCGGCACGCGCATGCTCCCCGAGGACCTGCTCGCCCTCGCCGAACAGGCCTCGGACACCCGGGACGACGCCCGACGCCGGGCCGCGCGCGAGCTCGTCGACACGCTGTACGACCACGGCCTCCTCGCCGTCCTCGCCGCCTTCGGCGACGGCGGCCGGCAGCTCGCCGACGTCGACCGGCGCTGGCGCGACCTCAACGCCCGCTGGGACGCGCTGCGGGAGTCGACCGTGCTGCCCCCCAGGATCCGGCGGGAACTCGCCGACTCCGAGATCCGCGTGGAGGCGCTGGCCGTCGCCGTCGCCCCTGAGTGGGCACGGGCGCTGCGGCAACGGGCCGAGGCGGGCGCGGCGACCGTCCGGGGCGGAACCGGCTGGTTCGACGCGCTGCTGGCCGACGGCGGCGACCCCGTCCGCCACCTGGCGGCCGTACGGACCCTGCCGGCGGCCGAGGCCGAGGCCCGCCGCATGGACGAACTCCGACGCGCCCACGCGGCGGCGGAGACCGTCGATCGGCAGGAGTGGCAGGTCGCGGAGGAGCAGCGGCGGTCCGGCGGCGGAGAGGCGATGCGGCGCGCCCTCGGCGGAGTCGCCCTGCTGTTCGCCCTGCCGGTCGGTCTCCCGCTGGTCCTGGGACCGCTCATCGGCGACGGGGAGTTCCTGGGGCGGTTCCTCCCGGCGGCGACCGTGATCTTCGGGATCGCGCTCGTCTGCGAGCTGGTCCTCGCGGCGAAGCTCGGAGACATGTACCACCCGGGGTGGTCGGTCCGGGCCCGCCTCGCCGACGGCGTCCGCGGGCTGCCCGGCCGGCGGCGGGCGCTTGCGACCCAGCTGGCGCCGATGCGGAAGCGCACGATCGCCTGCGGCGGGGGGTGCCTGCTCTATCTGGCGCTCGCCACCGTGATCTGGGCGGTCGTCACGCTGGAGCTGTGGTCGCCGGTGCCCGTCGTGATCGCGGCGGGGTACGGAACATGGACGTTCGTCCGGTACCGGGACTGGCGCACGGCGCACCTGTCCCGGCGGACGCAGGCTCTGGGGGAGCGATGAGCGGGCCCAAATGTACGGCGTACCAGGTGGACGAGTCCCTCACGCCCGCGGAGTTGCGCGCCGCCGCGCGCGACGCCGCGGTGCGCGAGGCCACCCGTCGGCGGGCGGAGGCCGCCCGCGCGGCGGCCCTCCAGGCCGCGGCCGCCCGGGACGCGGCGGTGCGCGAGGTGAAGACGCGCAACGCGCGGATCGCCGCGCTCGCCCGGTCCCGTGACGACCTGAGCGAGCGGTACGGAGCGGCCGTCGCCGCCCGGCCACCCGCGCCGCTGTCGGTCGGTACGCAGGCCACGGCCGAGCTGGAGGCCTGGTGCGCCCAGGTCGACCTCGAACTGGCCACGGTGGAGCGGGAGCTGCGGGAGCAGTCCGCGCGGGCCTTCGCGACGGAGCTGTTCGCCGACGTGACCGGGGACGGCGCGGAGCGCCGGCCGGTCGAGGCCGCCGCGCTGTTCGCGGACGTCTCGGATCGCTCGGAGCCCGTGGAGCCCTTGGAGCCCGCCGCGCCCGAGGACGTCGCGGCGACCCTGACCCGTGTCCTGGCGCGCCTCCTGCCGGACTGCTCCGAGGACCACCGGGCGCGGGCCCGGTCCGCCGCGGTGCGCGTGGCCGGGGCGAGCACCCCCGACGAGGCACGCACCTGGCTGACCGAGACCCGGCTGCGGGTCCAGCGCGCCAACGAGGCCGTGGAGGCCGGGCGGCGCGACGCGGACGAGGCGACCCGGCTCCTGCACGACCTGGGGGACCTGGAGGACCTGGGGAGCGCGACGGAGCCGGACGTGGACACCGTCCGCGCCGGGCTCGCGGAGGTCGTGGCCGGACTCCGTACCCTCGACGAACCCCTGCGCCGGCGGGCGGCCGACTGCCGGGCCGCCGCCGAGGCGGAGGTGGAGCGGCGGTACGTGGTCACCACGGTGACCGACGCCCTCACCGACCTCGGCTACGAGGTCGGTGAGGCGTTCGAGACGCTCACCGTCGCCGACGGCAGCCTGCGCCTGTCGCGGGGCGAGTGGCCCGAGCACGCGGTCAACCTCGTCGTCGACCAGCGGAGCGGTCAGCTGCGGACCGCGCTGGTGCGCACCGCCCCGGGACGCGGGGACGACGACGCGCGCCTCGACGTGGAGCGCGAGGAGCAGTGGTGCGCGGACTTCGACGCGCTGCGGGGCCGCCTCGCGCAGGCGGGTCTGACGACGGACGTCCAGGTCGCGGTCCCGCCCGGGCAGGTGCCCGTGCCCCTGGCCGTCCCCACGGCCGCGCCGCGACCGCAGGCCCGGCCCACCCACCGGGAGCGTGAGCGATGACCGGCCCGCAGGACGCCGAGGACCCCCGCGGAGAGGAAGCCCCGCACGGACAGCAGGCCGAGCGCCGACAGGAAGCCCCGCGCGGACAGGAGGCCGAGCACGGACGGGAGGTCGTGCGGGCGACCGCGGGGCCGCCGTTCCTCCGGGAGTTCGAGGCGACGCTGCCCGTCCACGCGCAGTTCGTGCTGTGGGGCAACCGCCACGACAGTTTCCTCGTACGGGAGTCGGGCGGCGCCCGTCCCCGGCTGCTCTCCCTGCTGGACCTCCTCTGGGAGACGCTCCGCGCCAACGGGTACGCGTGCCTGCTCGTGCACGACCCCGTGGACGGGATCCAGCTGCATCTGCCGGCGGGTGCCACGGCCGAGGAGACCGAGCGGGCCGAGACGGCCGCCGCCCGGCTCCTCCCCCGGCTCCCGCGCCCCGGCTCCCTTCCCTCGCTGGAGACCCTGCGCGGCCTGATGGCCGAACTGGCGCGACCGGCCCAGCAGATCCGGGCGGCGCTCGCGATCGAGGACGCCTCCCGCATCGCGCGGAGCGCGACGGAACTGGAGCCGAACGAACGGGACTTCTTCCGGTTCTGCGCGCGGCTCTCGCGGATCGCCGCGCCGGTGGGCGCGCCGAGCGGGCGCACGACCCCGCTGTACAACCCGGTGATCTGGCTGGCGGACAGCGAGGGGGACCTGCCTGCCTGGTTCACCTCGGCCAACGACCAGATCCGCTCCATCGGGCTCCCGATGCCGGACCTGGGCGACCGGCAGGCCACCGCGCGGCTGCTGATGAAGCTCTTCGGCGTCACGGACCTCGACGCGGACGCGCGGGCGGCCGAGGCGTGCGAGACCTTCGCGGCCCAGACGGACGGGCTGACGCTCCAGGCGATGATCGAGGTCACGCGGCTGGCCCGGGACCGCGGACTGACGATGACGGAACTCCCCGACGCGATCCGCGTCTACAAGCTGGGGGTCATGGACAACCCGTGGAAGCGGGAGTACGTCCGCAAGCGGATCACGGACGGCCAGCACTCGATCCCGCGGCGGGTCGTCGGCCAGCCGCAGGCGGTCACCAAGACGCTCGACATCCTGAAGCGGGCGGCCCTCGGCCTGTCCGGGGCCCAGCAGTCCAGCTCCTCGGCCCGGCCGCGCGGCGTGCTGTTCTTCGCCGGTCCCACGGGCGTGGGCAAGACGGAACTCGCCAAGGCCGTCTCGTCGTTGATCTTCGCGGACGAGTCCGCGTATCTGCGGTTCGACATGAGCGAGTTCTCCGCGGAGCACGCCGGTGACCGGTTGATCGGGGCGCCGCCGGGCTACGTCGGTTTCGAGGCGGGCGGCGAACTGACCAGCGCGGTGCGTCAACAGCCGTTCCGGGTGATCCTCTTCGACGAGATCGAGAAGGCGCATCCGCGGATCCTGGACAAGTTCCTGCAGATCCTGGAGGACGGCCGGCTGACCGACGGGCGGGGCTCGACGGTGCACTTCTCCGAGTCCGTCCTCGTGTTCACCTCGAACCTCGGGATGACCGCGGACGACGGCGCGGGGCGGCTCGTGCCCCATGTGCACCCCGAGATGCCGTACGAGGAGATCGAGGAGCGCGTGAAGTCGGCGATCGGCGACCACTTCACACGCGTCCTCGGCCGGCCCGAGCTGCTCAACCGGTTCGGGGACAACATCGTGGTGTTCAACTTCATCGACGAAGCGGCCGCCGTCCGCATCTTCGATCTCCAGCTCGCCAACATCGTCTCCCGGGTCCACGAGGAGCAGGGCATCGTCCTGGACGTCGCCCCCGAGGCCCGGGCCGCCCTGCGCAAGTGGTGCACCGACAACCCGCGCATGGGCGGCAGGGGCATCGGCATGGCCCTGGAGTCACGGTTCGTCAACCCCCTCGCGCGGGCGCTGTTCGACCGCGACCCGGCGGCGGCCCCGCACGTCCGGGTCACCGGACTGCGGCGCGAGGGGGACATCGTCTCCGTGGAGCTGGCATGACGGCCGCCGCCGGCTCCTCCGGACCCGTCCGGCTCATGCTGAACAAGGCGCACTATCCGGTGACGGCGCTCGGCCCCGGGACCCGGGCGGGCATCTGGACGCAGGGCTGCACGATCGGCTGCGCCGGGTGCGTCTCGCAGGACACCTGGGCGGCCGATCCCGGGATGCTCGTGGACGTCACCGCGGTCCAGGCCTGGCTCGCGGGGCTGCCGGACCCCCTCGACGGGATCACGATCTCGGGCGGGGAGCCGTTCCAGCAGCCGGAGGCGCTCGCCGCCCTCCTGGAGTGGATCCGGGTCTGGGGCCGGGAGCGGCCCGCGCCGCTGGACGTGCTCGTGTACAGCGGGTACTCCCTGGACCGGCTGAGGAAGGACCACGCGGCGCTCCTCGACCTCTGCGACGCGGTGCTCACCGGCCCCTACGTCGAGCGGCTCAACAGCCCCGGCGGGCGCTGGCAGGGTTCGAGCAACCAGCGGCTGACCGCCCTGACCGAGCTGGGGCGCGAGCGGTACGAGGAGGAGTCCGGCACGGGCGCGTCGCCGCCCATGCAGGTCGCGGTGGCCGACGGCCGCGTCTGGTTCATCGGCGTTCCCCGGCGGGGCGACATGGATCGGCTCGGCGACCGTCTCCGGTCGGCCGGCATCACCCTGGACGAGGTGTCATGGCGCAGTTGACCTGTGCGACCTGCGGTCTGGCCGCCGAGGACGACGACCTCGTCTGCCGGGGATGCTCGGGCAACCTCAGCCGTCCCGTCGCCGCGCGGCACACGGGCGCGGTACGCGCGGTGCGCGCGGACGATCCGGCCGAGGAGCCGCTGCTCTGCCCGCACTGCGGCGCGCCGGTTCCGGTGCCGACCAACCAGGTGTGCGTGGTCTGCCAGCGCCTGCTCCGCGACGCGGGGCCGGGCGCGGGCGCAGGCGCAGGCGCGGGCGCGGGCGCGCGGACGGCCCGACACGACGTTCCGGGCACCGTCCTGCGGATCCGGTTCGGCGCGGTGGAGCGCACGGTGACGCCGGGCAGCACGCTGCTCCTCGGCCGCGACCCGGCCGCCCCCACCACACGCCCGCTGCTCGAGCGCTACGACAACGTCTCCCGCCGGCACGCGACCGTCGGCCTCGAACCGGACGGCACGGCGTGGGTACGGGACGAGCACTCCACCAACGGCACCTTCGTGAACGGCAGCCCGGCGGGCGCGGGCGAGCGGACGCCCCTGCGGGACGGTGACGTCCTGAGGCTGGCGTCGGACTGCACGCTCGGAGTCTCCCTCGACCCGCCGGGGAGCGGGGAACGGCACTGAACCGGCCGAGGGGCGGGGAACGGCGCTGAACCGGACGCCGTTCCCCGCCCCCGCTCATGCGTCGCTCATGCCCGTCAGTCGCATCCCTTGGTGCTGTGGGCGGTGATCGCCTCGGCCGTGTAGGGGCACTGGAAGCCGATCCAGCGCAGTTCCTCCCACAGGTCCGACCACGGCTTCAGGGGGCCGCGGCAGACCATGAACTTCTGGCCGTCGTCGGAGACCGGAAGGGCGTTCTCGTACGCGCCGCGCGCCTCGCAGCTCTCGAAGAGCGCGCCGAACTGCTTCGGATCGGCGCCGATGGTGATGACGGTGGTCTTGTCGTCGCCGGGCCGGCCGAAGTCGGCGTACGAGTTGTGGCCGCTGTAGGCCTTGGGCAGCCCGTACTCGGGGCCGTACTTGTCGATCGCGCCGGCCTGGCCGTAGTGGTTGCCGTAGATGACGGTCCGCGCCTGCTCGTCGGCCGGCAGCGAGCGGTACACGGTGCTCACCTGCTGCGTCATCGCGGGCCAGCCGACCTGGTCGAACTGGACGATGGCCATGCCGCTGAGGACGGGGTTGCTCGCGTAGACGTTGATCGGGAGCGTCGGCAGCAGCAGGATCGCGCAGCTCAGCGCGTTCAGGCCGGTCAGCCCGCCGACCACGCCGAGTCGCGTGGCGCTACGGGCCCATCGGTCGGCGACCACGGCCCCGGCGGCGAGGAGGACGTACTGCAGCGAGGTGGTGTAGGCGCCCTGCCCGCCGACGACCAGGAGCACGACCACCATCAGGGGGTAGGCCCAGCCGACGAAGCGGTAGGGGCGCCACTCGGGGCGGCGCAGCAGCGCGACGAGTCCGGCGATCCACATCGGGCTCAGGAAGAGGCCGATCAGGAGGAGTTGCATGGGCAGGAAGGTGGTCCGGGAGAGGGACTCCAGCGCCTTGGAGAGCGCGGCGCTCATCTCCAGCTGCGGCATGCCGTGCGTCACCTGCCAGACGAGCACGGGCGAGGCGATGGCCACGGCCACGGCGACCGCGGCGGGGAAGCGCCAGGTCCTGAACACCCACCGCGGTCCGAACGCCAGCAGCCCGGCCCCGAGGCAGAGGAGCAGGAGGACCAGCAGGTACTTGGCGGTCAGGCCGACGCCGACCACGACGGCGATCGCCCACCACAGGCGGGTGTTCCGGGTGCGGACCATCCTGATCAGCAGCCAGGTCACCGTGATCCAGGACAGTTCGTCCCAGTTGTTCGTGCCCATGATGTGGCCGGTGTACATGACCAGGCCCGAGGCGAACGCCATGAACCCGGCCAGTATCTGCGCGCGGGAACCGCCGCCCAGCTCCCGGGCGATCAGCGGGGCGAGGACGACGGCGAGGGAGGCGAGGAGCGCGGGGACCAGGCGGAAGCCGAGGAGGGTGTCCCCGAAGAGCGCCATCTCGACCTTGGCGACGAGCGCGACGAGCGGCGGCTGGTCGACGTAGCCCCAGTCGAGGTGGCGGCTCGCGGCCCGGGTGTACAGCTCGTCCACGTGGTAGCCGTGCCGGCCCGCCAGGGCCAGCAGGCTCAGGGTCATCGCGGCGGCGGTCAGCAGCACCGGCCGCCAGGGCACGGGGGTCAGCCCCGCCGGCGGCGGGGGCTCCTCGTGTGCCGAGGGAGCGGTCGCTTGTACGGTCGTCATCAGGGCTCCGTTCCGTTCCGTCATGGCTCGCCGCCGTGCCGGATGCGGACACGACTCAGCCCTCAAATATCGACGCGCGCCTCCGGGTCCTCAACGAACTTGCCCCGTGCCGACATTGCGCAGGCCGTGGCCCGCGTCGGCGGGTGACGCGCGGCTGGCCTCGGAGTTTCGTCCTCGGGTCAACTTCGTGGCGGGGCCCGCCCCGCCGCGGGAAGACTGCGGGTCGCATCGGTGGACGTCTCTCACGGAGGGCACGGCATGACCACACCCCTGCCGCGCAACCGGAACTACCGCATTCTCTGGTCCGGCATGCTCCTGTCGGAGCTGGCCGGCGAGGTCGCCTACATCGCGTTCCCGCTGCTCGTGCTGGCCGACGGCGGTTCGGCGGCGGCGGTCGCCGGAGTCGCCGCGGTCCTCGCCGGCGCCCGCACGCTCGTCAGCCTGCCCGCCGGGGCGCTGGCCGACCGGGTGGACCGCAAGCGGGTGATGGTGGCGACCCAGGGCGTCCGTACGGTGGCGATGCTCTCCGTCGCCCTGGTCCTGCTGCTCGCCGACTGCCCGCCGTGGCTGATCCTGCTCGTGGCGGCCGTCGAGGGCGCGGCGGCCGGCGTCTTCGTACCGGCCGAGCACGCGGCCCTGCCGCAGGTCGTGCCGGAGGCACAGCTGCCGCAGGCGCTGGCGCGCAACGCGGCGCGGCCGTTCGCCGCGCTGCTCGTCGGCCCGGCCCTTGCCGGCTTCACGTTCGGGCTGCACGAAGTGCTGCCGTTCGCGCTGAACACCTCGGTGCTCGCGGTGTCGTTCGTGGCGCTGGCCGCGCTGCACCTGCCGCGCCGAGCGGCGGCGGCCCCGGCGGGCGAGGCACCGAAGTCCGAGACCGGGGCCGAGGCGGCGCCGCGCCTCGGGGGCTTCGGGCCGTTGCTGCGCATGCCGGTCATCCGGGCGACGATGGCCTGGATCGTGGGCGTCAACCTGGCGTTCCACAGCCTGGTCGTGCTCGTCCTGATCGTGTCCGGCGAGGACGGTGTCGCGCCCGGGCAGCTGGGCCTGATGATGACCTGCTTCGGCGCGGGCGGACTGATCGGCGCCCTGGTCGCCGACCGGCTGCACGCGGCGGCGCTCTCCCCTGCCGTGCTGGTCATCGCCTCGACCTGGGTCTTCGCCGCCGTCGCCGTCGCCATGGCGTACGCGCCGCGCGGCATACCGCTCGGCATCCTGCTGGGCGTCGCCGCGATGGCGATGCCGGTCGCCAACACGACCGTGATCACCTGCCAGCTGTCGGCCGTCCCCGACGGCCTGCGGGGACGGCTGTCAGGCCTGGTCGCGCTCGGCTCCGAACTGGCCGCCACGGCGGGCCCCGTCGCCGCCGGCGTGCTGGCCACGACCTTCGGCGACGGCGCCGTGAGCATGCTCGGCGCCGCCGCGCTGCTGGTGGTCGTCGCGGCCGGCGCCACCCTCAGCCCGACCCTGCGCCGCCTCGCGCTGCCCCGGCCGTCGGCCGCACGGCAGCCGGCGCTCCCCTGACGACCGACAACGGAGGAAGACGATGCTGAAGCTGCGGTTGCGCGACGAGGACATCGCCGCGATCGAGAAGATCACCACGGAGGTGGTGGAGCGGTTCTCGTCCATCGAGGACCCCGACCTGCACCGGGCCGCCCAGGTCTACGCACACGAGCTGCCGCGCGAACTGAGAGCGGGTCTGGTCGACTTCAGGCTGACCGAGCCCTCGGGGGTGCTGGTCGTGTCCGGACTCCCGGTCGAGGACGCGGCGCTCGGCCCCACCCCGGCGGACTGGCGCGACAAGCCCGCGCCGGACGCGACGCTCCGCCTCGACATCCCGTTCCTGCTCATCGGCTGCCTGCTCGGCGAGCCGATCGGCTGGGCCACCCAGCAGGACGGGCGGGTGATGCACGACATCTTCCCGATCCGGGCCCACGAACACGGCCAGATCGGCTGGGGCAGCGCGGAGACCCTCGCCTGGCACACCGAGGACGCCTTCCACCCCCTGCGCACGGACTATCTGGGGCTGATGTGCCTGCGCAACCCCGACGGGGTGGAGACGACCTTCGCCGACATCGCCGACGTACGGCTCGACGACGCGACCCGCGCGGCCCTCGCCGAGGAGCGTTTCAAGATCCTGCCGGACGACTCGCACCGTCCGCAGAACCAGGTCGCGGGCGGTGAGGAGGATCCCGAGGTGGCCGAACTGATGCGGCGCAGCGCCGAGCGGGTGGACAGCGCCCTGCGTTCCCCCGAGCCCGTCGCGGTCCTCTTCGGCTCGCCGAAGGATCCGTACGTCCGGCTGGACCCTTATTACATGCAGGGTGTACAGGAAGAAAACGAACAGCACGCTCTTGACAAGATTTCTGATGCCCTGGACGGGGCGATGGGCGGGGTGGCCCTTGAGCCCGGCGAGATTGCTTTCATAGACAACTACCGGGTGGTTCACGGGCGTAAACCGTTTCGGGCACGCTTCGACGGCACCGACCGCTGGTTGCGCCGCCTGAATATCACTCGTGATCTTCGAAAGTCCCGGCACGCGCGTTTGTCGGCGGCCTCGCGCGTCATCTACTGACGAGTTGTCATATCCCGCTGCCACCACGGCATCTGAGCATCCAGACCGCTGCTAGGGTACTGATCGCAATTGCCGTGGCGGGCCGTGGAATCTTCGACGAATCAACAACCTTGCCATCGCTGGCGACACACGCATAGGCTCCTGTGTGCGAATTGTGACTCGGGGGTGGCAATGTTGCGTATCAAAGTTTCCGGCGAAGACATCCAACGGCTAAGAATGGTCCATACTTTAGGGCCTGTGTCCGAAGCGGTCTTCGCACTTCATCACTTCGGACGTGAGCGGGCCCGCGGGAGTTTAGGCTGGCACAAGTTCGTGCGCGAGCGACTCGGCGACGACCTCCCCGCCGTGGGCGAGGTCGTCTCCCAGTACCAGGCCGTTCCCGACCTCCTGTGGTTACTCGAGCGGGAGGGGGCCGACGCCGAGTCGGTGCCGCCCGCCGTCCGCGCCCGGGCCCGCCGCCTGGCCCAGGTCGTCTTCCTCTTCTGCAGCGCGGCGATCCTGCCCTACTGGTCGCAGATGCGGGCCCGCCTGGAGACCGAGCGGGACGCGCGCGGTCGGATGGCCATCACGAACGGCGTCGAGTTCCTGCTCGCGGGCCTGCACCCCAAAGTGACCTGGGAGGCCTCCGAACTGCGCATCGCGTCCCACCTCGACCTGGAGATCACCCTCGACGGACGCGGCCTGATCCTGAGCCCCTCGCTCTTCCTCCCCGACAAGACCGTCGTCCTCGTGCGCTCCGAGCGACAGTCCAGCCTGCCGGCGCTCGTCTTCTCCGTGCCGCTCGATCTGCACGATCTGGAGGCGCCCTCCGAGGAGTCGGAGAGCGACGGCGACCGGGCGCTGGCCGCTCTGGTCGGCGCCACCCGGGCGGCGGCCCTGCGCGCGCTGTCCGAGAGCGGCACCACAGGCGACCTCTCCGACCGGCTCGGCATCTCCCTCTCCGGCGCCAGCAAGCAGGCCACCGTGCTGCGCGAGGCGGGACTGATCACGACCTTGCGCAACCGTACGACCGCGATGCACACCCTCACCCCGCTCGGACTCGCGCTCCTGCAACGGAAGTTGCACGCGGAGGCCACCGGCCCTGCGGGCGACCCGGGCAACCCCGGGGCGGACGAGCCGAGGAGCGGCTCCAGGTTCCGCGGCTAAGGCATGACCCGTATCTCGGCCACGCGCCCCTCGGCGAGCAGCACCACCGTGTCGGCCCTCTCCAGCGACGCCAGGTCCGCCGCCGAGGCCACGACACAGAGCCCCCGCCGGTCCACCGCGTCGCGCAACAGATCCAGGACCGGCGCCCCGGGCCCGGGGGGGGGTGGTGGGGGTGGTGTATCTGTCGGTGGGCGCGTCGGCGGATTCCGGGCGCGCGAGATCGTCGATGGTCAT
>NZ_JBEZNQ010000116.1:0-17095 GCF_040653315.1 Streptomyces sp. NPDC047981
GGACCTGTTCGGCCCGGGGCGCGCGGCCGCCGCCCAGCCGGCCGCGGCGCCCGCGCCGAAGTCCCGGGTGTCGGAGGGGGAGATGGACGCGATGATGGGGTGGCTGCGGTTCAGCGAGTGGATGTAGCCGACGCCACGAGCAGATCGACCATCCGACGCATCACCGGTAGCGGTAGAGAGGGGTTCTGCGCCGCGTCGCGGGCGGTCCGGGGGTCGCGCAGCAGCCGGAGCAGGACGTCCTGCGGGAGGGCGGGGTTCCGGGCGGCAAGCGCCCGCACGTGCGAGTCCGGGTCGTCGAGCATCCGTACCGCCGCCGAGGGAGGGAGCCTGGGGTCCTCCGCCGCGTCCCGCCGTACCTCCTCGGCCTCGTCCCGGCTGAGCGCCTCGACCACCTCTGGCGTGGAATCCGGGTCGCTCAAGGCCAGTCGGCGCAGCCTCGGGTTCGGATCGGAGGCGAGGCGGAGCAGTCCGGCGCGAGGGAAGTTCGGGTTCGTGCGCGGACGGCCGGGGAAGCTGAGACTGCCGTCCCACCAGTGCCAGACCTCAAGAAGCATGTCCGGGGGCGCGTCGTCGCAGGACTCGGCGAGGAAGAGGCGTACGGTCCGGTCCTCGTCGTGTGCGAGTCGTTCGGCGACGTCCGTCGGCAGGTGCCGGGCACGGGCCACACTGCCGCGGATGTACGGATGGCTGGAGGCGGCGAGCCGGCGCATGGCCTCCGGATCGCCGTGGAGCGCCGCCACCCAGGACAGCGCGTAAGGGTGCCGGTCGCCCGGCGGGATCTCGACGCGGACGGCGGCCCGCTGCTCCTCGGTGAGGTCGGCGCGCAGGGCGACGATGTGCCGGACCGCGTCGTCCTCGTCACGTGCGAGCACGGCGACCGCATCCGGGTCGAGACGCGGATTGCGCGCCAGGCGGGCTCGGACGGCCGGATCCTCGTGCCGGGAGAGGCGGGCGGCAAGTCCTGGCGTGAACCTGCAGGTCTCGACCGCCCGATCCTCGAGCTGTGCGAAGGCGGCCTCGTCCAGCGGGTTGTCCTGATGGTGGCGCAGCAGGGCGGTCGTACGGACGTGCGCGTCGGGGTCGCTGAGCAGCCCTTCCCGTACGGACCGGGCAAGGTGTGGCCACGCGGGATCGCAGGCCGCCGCCCGGACGGCGGGCACGGGATCGGCGACGAGGGCGCGGAGCTGGGGCGCGGGCAGTCCCCGCAGCCTTGCGGCCTCGACCCGGACCAGCGGGGATTCGTCGGCGGCGAGCGCTTCGTAGCCTGCGGCGGTCAGAGGCGCGCCCCCGAGCGCGGCGTCCTCGACGAACAGGGCACGCCGGGGACCGCTCGTCTCCGCGAGGAGGAGGCGGGTCCACTGCTCGGCGGTCAGCTCCGGACGGGCGTCCAGCAGGACGGCGCGCACCTTCCGAGCCGGGTGGCCGACGGCGGATTCGAGGACGGACGGCGGCAGATCGCGCCTGAACAGGAAGTGGGGTTCCACGTCGAGCAGCCGGATCAGCAGGTCCTCGGGGGTCGCCCGGTTGAAGCCCAGCCCCCAGCCGTCGACCGGCTCCCCCACGTCGTCAAGGTTCATGCGCACCATCGTGCCCGTTCCGCGGCCGGCCCGGCATGGGGGGAAGGTCCGGCCGCGGAACGGGAGCCGGTGATGCGGTGCGTCAGCAGTCGTGGTCGATGAGGTCGAACGAGGCGTAGTGGTCGGCTGTGTAGTAGTCCTCCTGGTACGACTCGCCCGTCACGATCCGGCGCGCGCCCCGGTCGGAGGAGCCCGGGGTCTTGACCGTGTACTCGTGGTAGTAGCCGAGGGAGTGCGCGGGCAGCAGGCGCTCGCGGTTCTGGAAGACGCTGCCGTCCTGGCGGTACGGGAAGGGCCCGCCCTGGTCGATCAGGCGGAGGGTGTCGTGGGCCTGGGAGGGCAGGTCGGAGGAGCAGATGTCGCCGACGGCGGCGGCCGAGAGCACGGACGCGGCCGGGGCGGCGGGGGTCGGGGCGACGGCCGCGGTGGCCGGGGCGCCGAGGAGGAGGGCCGAGACGAGGGCGGCAGCTCCGCCGATGACGGTGATGCGTGGGGGGATCCTCATGGCTCGATGATGACGCGCGTAGAGGAGGCCTGGACAGGCCAACTCCCTTCATTTCAACGGACGTTAACTTCTTCTGCGCCTTGTGGGGACGGTGTGCGCGGCCGTCACTCGTACGTCACGTCCACGCGCTCCCCGAGCGGCACCGCCTGGCAGGCCAGGACGTAGCCCTCGGCGAGGTCCGTCGCATCGAGCACCTCGTTGCGGGCCATCTTCACCTCGCCGGCCGTGACCCGGCAGGCGCAGGCCGCGCAGGCGCCCTCGCGGCAGGAGTACGGGGCGTCCACACCGGCCGCGAGAAGGGCGTCGAGGAGCGGGGTGGCCGGCCCGCCGGTCACCCGGTGGACCCGGCCGTCCAGGTGGACCTCGGCGGTGTAGGAGACCTCGGCCTCCGCGACCGGCTCCTCACGGGTGAACACGTCCTCGGCGAGGGAGAAGTACCGCTCGCGGTGGACCCGGCGCCCGCCCGCCGACCGTACGGCCGTCTCCGCCGCGTCCATGAGCGGGACCGGGCCGCACAGATAGGTGTCCCGGGCCGCGTACGGGGCGAGGGCGGGGGCGAGGAGTTCGGCGGTGGGCAGCCCCTGGAGGGACTCCAGCCAGTGGGTGAGGGTGAACCGCCCCGCGAAGTCCTCGGCCAGGTCGCGCAGTTCGTCACGGAAGACGACGGAGTCCTGGTCCCGGTTGGCGTAGAGCAGCGCGACCCGCCCCTCCCCCGCCACCAGTGCCGACTTGGCCAGCGAGACGACGGGGGTGATGCCGCTGCCGCCCGCGACGAGCAGCAGATCGCGGCCGGGGACGGCAGGGGTGAAGGTGCCGGCGGGCGCCAGCACCTCCAGTTCGTCCCCGGCGGCCACCCGTTCGCAGAGCCAGCCGGACCCGCGCCCGCCCGGCACCTTCTTGACCGTGATCTTCGGCGCCTCGCCGGTGAACGGGGAGCTGGCGAGGGAGTAGCAGCGGGCGCCGCCGTCGGGCAGGCGGACGGTGAGGAACTGGCCCGGCCGGTAGGGGAAGTCGGCGTCGAGGACGAGGGAGACGGCGTCCGCCGTCTCCGGGATCACCTCGGCGACCGTGACGCGCAGGCTACGGGAGGTCGGCACCGGTCACCTCCAGCGCGCCGCTCGCCACCGCCGCGTCGATGGAGCCCCGCAGCTCGCCGCAGGAGCGGACCCGGCCGGCGGGCTCCCCGGCGGCGACGCGCGCCCGGATGACCGGGCACGCGTCCGCCGAGGGGCCCGACCACTGCACGGAGGTGTGCGCCGGGCTGAACTTCTCGCACAGCACCCGGTTCCCGCAGGCGGCGCACTCCACCGGCCGCATCACCGCGCGCGCCTTGCCAGGTTCTCGGCGACCTCGGCCTCCCAGGCCTGGTTGGCCCGGGTGGTGTCGATCTCGAACTCGAACCGCTCGACCATCTCGTTCCTGACGTCGGCCGCGTCCACGTAGAACTGCTCGTACCAGCGGCGCAGTTGGTAGACGGGGCCGTCCTCCTCGCTGAGCAGCGGGTTGTCGATGCGGGTCTTGTTCCGCCAGACCTCGATGTCCTGCTCGAAGCCGACGGCGAGGCCGGTGGTGAACAACTCGGCCGCGTCGGCGGCCTGTTCGTCGGTCATGCCGGGGAGCTTGCGCACGGTCGTGCCGTAGAGGAGGACGAAGCTGTCGGCGGAGACCGGGTAGTGGCAGTTGATGAGGACGCTCTCCATCTCCACGCCTCCGCCGATGTCCGACCAGACGCGGTCGATCATGTAGGAGGGGCCGTAGTAGGAGGCGTCGGAGCGCAGGGGCGCGCTGAGGTTGCCGAGGTCCATGTCCTGGCGCGGGGTGGACTCCAGGTACTGGCTGGCGACGTGGCCCTCGAAGACGTTGGTGAAGCGGGTCGGGAAGGCGTAGTGCACGTAGTAGAAGTGCGCCATGTCGACGATGTTGTCGACGATCTCGCGGCAGTTGGAGCCGTCGACGCGGGCGGTCTTCCAGGACCAGTCGGACCACTCGCCGCTGTCGAGGCCCTCGATCTCGGGGATGGTGACCTCGGGCGGCGGCGGGTTGCCCTCGGGGTCGTGCCAGACGAAGAGCTGCTTGTTGCGTTCCAGGGTGGTCCAGGCGCGGGTCTTCGCACGGGGCGGGATGCGGCGGGCGTACGGGATGCCGGCGCAGCGGCCGTTCCCGGCCCAGCGCCAGTCGTGGAAGGGGCAGGCGACGGCGTCGCCCTTGACGGTGCCGTGGGCGAGGTTGCCGCCCATGTGGGGGCAGTAGGCGTTGAGGACGTGCAGTCGTCCGTCCTCCTGGCCCTGGAAGACGACGAGCTTGGTGCCGAAGGCCTCGATCTCGTGCGGCTCGCCGTCCTTGAACTCCCGGGCGAGCCCGAGGCAGTGCCAGCCGCGGGCGAAGCGGGCGGGCGGGGCGGCGGCGCGGATGACGCGGGGGCCCTGGTCGGTGGCGTCCGGCAGGTCGACGGTGGTCATGGGGCGGTCACCTTCTCCTTCGCGAGTTCGACGGCGATGTCGATGAGCTGGTCCTCCTGGCCGCCGACGAGCCGGCGTTCCCCGGCGCACAGCAGGATCTCGGCGCCGGAGACGCCGTACCGCTCGGCCTGCCGGTAGGCGTGCTTGAGGAAGCTGGAGTAGACCCCGGCGTGGCCCATGAGCAGGGCGAGCCGATCGAGTCGGCACTCCTCGCCCATGACGGGCCGGACGACGTCCTCGGCCGCGTCGATGATCTTCAGTACGTCGATGCCGGTACGGATGCCCATCTTGTGGCAGACGGCGACGAGGGCTTCGACGGCGGTGTTGCCCGCGCCCGCGCCGAGCCGGCGGGTGGAGCCGTCGATCTGCCGGGCGCCGGCCTTGATCGCGGCGATCGAGTTGCCGGTGCCGAGGGCGAGGTTCTCGTGGCCGTGGAAGCCGACCTGGGCGTCGTCGCCGAGTTCGGCGACGAGGGCGGCGACCCGGTCGGCGGTCTCGTCCATGACGAGGGCGCCCGCGGAGTCCACGACGTACACGCACTGGCAGCCGGCGTCGGCCATGATCCGGCCCTGGCGGGCGAGGAGTTCGGGGGTGGTGGAGTGGGCCATCATCAGGAAGCCGACGGTCTCCAGGCCCATCTCCCGCGCGAGGCCGAAGTGCTGGACCGAGATGTCGGCCTCGGTGCAGTGGGTGGCGATCCGGCAGACGCTCGCGCCGTTCGCCCGGGCGGCCCTGATGTCGTCCTTGACGCCGAGGCCGGGCAGCATGAGGAAGGCGATCTTCGCGCGCCGTGCGGTGGCGACGGCGGCCTTGATCAGTTCCTGCTCGGGGGTCCGGGAGAAGCCGTAGGTGAAGGAGGAGCCGCCGAGGCCGTCGCCGTGGGTGACCTCGATGACGGGGACCCCGGCGTCGTCGAGGGCGGCGACGACGGAGGTCACGTCCTCGACGGTGAACTGGTGGCGCTTGGCGTGGGAGCCGTCGCGCAGGGAGGAGTCGGTGATGCGGATGTCGTACGCGTCCGTCGTCATGCCTCGCCCTCGCTTCGCTTCGCGAACTCCTCGCCGACCTTCGTGGCGGCGGCCGTCATGATGTCGAGGTTCCCGGCGTACGGCGGGAGGTAGTCGCCGGCGCCCTCGACCTCCAGGAAGATGCCGACGCGGGCCATGCCGCCGCTCACCTCGGAGGGGTCGTCGAACTGCGGCTCGGCGCGCAGCCGGTAGCCGGGGACGTACGCGCGCACCTCCTCGGCGACCTGCTTGACGGAGAGCGCGATGGCCTCCCGGTCGGCGTCCTCGGGGATCGCGCAGAAGACGGTGTCGCGCATGATCACGGGCGGGTCGGCGGGGTTGAGGATGATGATCGCCTTGCCGCGCCCGGCGCCGCCGACGGTCTCGATGCCGCGCGCGGTCGTCCGGGTGAACTCGTCGATGTTGGCGCGGGTGCCGGGTCCGGCGGAGACGGAGGCGACGGACGCGACGATCTCGGCGTAGGGGACGGGGACGACGCGGGAGACGGCGTGGACCATCGGGATGGTGGCCTGGCCGCCGCAGGTGATCATGTTGACGTTGTCGCCGTCGAGGTGGGCCGTCAGGTTGGCGGGCGGGACGACGCCGGGACCGACGGCGGCCGGGGTCAGATCGACGGCCTTGATGCCGAGGGCGCGGTAGCGGGGGGCGTTGGCGCGGTGGACGTAGGCGGAGGTCGCCTCGAAGACGAGGTCGGGCAGGCCGTCGGGCCGGGACTCGTCGAGGAGCCGGTCGACCCCGTCGTCGAAGGTGTCGAGCCCGAGCCGGCGTGCGCGGGCGAGCCCCTCGCTCTCCGGGTCGACCCCGACCATCCAGCGGGGTTCGATGTGGGGTGAGCGCAGGAGTTTGTACAGCAGGTCGGTGCCGATGTTGCCGGAGCCGACGATGGCGGCGGTGAGGGTGGTCATCGTGCCTCAGTAGAAGGAGAGGGAGACGGAACCGAGCCCGGTGAACTCGGCGGTGTACGTACGTCCCGCGGTGACGTCGACGGCGCGGGTGCAGGAGCCGGGCAGGACGAGGTGGCCCTCGCGGAGCCGGACGCCGTAGCGGGCGACGGTCCGGGCGAGCCAGGCGACGGAGCGGGCGGGGTCGCCGAGGACGGCGTCACCGCGGCCCTCGGCGAGCGGCGCCCCGTCCTCGTGGAGCCGGGCCTGGACGGCCTTGGGGTCGATCTCGTCCGGCGAGCGGCCCTCGCCGATGACGAATCCGGCGGAGGAGGCGTTGTCGGCGATCGTGTCGCCGATGGTGATGCGCCAGTCCGCGATCCGGCTGTCGATCAACTCGATCGCGGGAATGATCCGTTCGGTGGCGGCGAGGACGTCTTCCGGTGTGCAGCCCTCGCCGGGGAGGTCCGCGCCGAGCACGAACCCGGTCTCGACCTCGATGCGGGGCGCGCAGTAGCGGGCGACGGGGACGGGCCGGTCGGAGCGGAGTTCCATGTCGTCGAGGAGATGGCCGTAGTCGGGCTCGTCGACGCCCATCATGCGCTGCATGACGGGCGAGGACAGGCCGACCTTGTGCCCGACGACGGTGGCTCCGGTGGCCTGCCGGTCCCGGATGTTGAGCAACTGGACGTGGTACGCGTCCTCGACGCCGAGACCCGGGAAGGTCTCGGTGAGGGGCACCACGGGGGTTCTGCCGCGCTCGGCGTCGCGCAGCCGCTCGGCGGCCTGCCGCCGGAGCCGGTCGGTGAGCATCGCCGCTCCTTCCGGGGGAGGTGGGTGGGGTGCGCCGACCGTAGGCCGGTGGGGCGGCGCCGGGGGAGCGCGGTTTCCCACTGGCCGGGAAACCGCCGCCTCGCGCATTCCGGGCGCCTCACGCGCCCCTTCACGCCCCCAACAGGAGTGATTACGTTACGTGAGGACTCGGGCACATCTTGTGACAAGCGCATCGACGTGAGCCACGGAGACCTCCATGTCGCACATCACCGGCACGGTCCAGACCCTGTCCCCCGCCGTCGTCATCGGGCCCGCCTCCGGCGCGCCCCCGACCTCGCCCGGCACTTGGGCGTTCGACTTCCCGTACACGCCCGCCCCTTCGGGCACGAAGCTGGTGGTCCTGCACTTCCAGGGCGTGAGCCTGCCCGCCGGCAACCGCCTGGAGGTCGAACTCGGCTACGGAAGAGACGTGTTCACCGCCGCCCACGGGACCGAGTTCTGGTCCCGGCCCGTCGACGTGTACGCGCTCGCCGGCGGGCGCGTGCCCATCCGGTACGTCACCGACGGCGCCACGACCGGCGGGGCCACGCTCGACCGGTACGCGCGCGGTGAACGGCACGCGGGCGAGCAGGACCCGACGGCGTTCTCGAACAGCGATCCGTTCCTCGGCGAGGCGGTGTACACGGAGCCGAAGTACGACCCCTTCTGGTTCTGCAACACGCCACCGAACTGGGAGAACGCGGCCTGCACGACACCGCCTTCGGAGGTCAGGGCGCGGGTCGCGAAGAGCGTCGGCATGATCGTGGCGGCCCACGGCCACCACTTCTCGACCTGCTCCGTCACGCTCGTCGAGCCGAACGTGGTTCTGACGGCCGGGCACTGTCTGACGGACGTGGTCGCGGAGGCCGCCTCGGCCTCGGTGACCTTCGACTACGCGACGGACTGCGCGGGTGCCCGGCCCGCGGGGTACGCGGCGCGGTTCCACAAGGTCGTGAAGGTGCTGCGGCACCGCTGGGACCCCAGCACGGGGCTCGACTACTGCCTGCTGCAACTGGAGGTGCCCGCGTCGGGGCTCGGGATCCCGCCGATCCCCATCAGAGCGGACCTCCCCGGCCCGGGCGAGGCCGTCTTCGGCGTGCACCACCCGAACGGCGCGGTGAAGAAACTCTCCCCGCCGCACGCCTCGTTCGGCGGGATCATCAGCAGCTCGGCGGCCGGCCTCGACGTCAATTTCGACGTGTCCGGAGGCAGTTCGGGCTCCGGGCTCTTCGACACCTCGGGCCGGGTGATCGGCGTCCTGTCCACCGGGCGGGCGTGCCGGCTGTCGTACTCCCCGACGGCGAGCGTCCTGCGCGACCTCGCCACGCCGGCCGAGCCGCCCGCGAACCGGGACGTCATGGTGGTGGTCGACCGCTCCGGCAGCATGACGGAGACGGCCGGGACGGGCCGGGACCGTACGAAGATCGAGGAGGCCAGGGACGCGGCCTCGCTCTTCGTCCGGCTGGTCCGCGCGGGGACGGGCAACCGGCTCGGCCTGGTCTCCTTCTCCACGTCGGCGAGTTCACCCGTCGACTTCGCCCTGGCGCCGGTCACCGACGCGACGAAGACGGCACTGGCCGGGCCCCCGCCGTTCTCCGGCGGTGTGGTCGGCGGACTCGCCCCCGGCGGGATGACGACGATCGGCGGCGGACTCGACGCCGCGCGCGGCCAGTTCCCCGCGCCGGGCGCCAACCCGCGCTCCGTGCTGCTGCTCACCGACGGGCTGCAGAACACCCCGCCGATGGTGGCCGACGTGCGCGGCGGCCTCGCGGGCATCGGCGTCAGCGCGATCGGTTTCGGAACGGAGACCAGCCTCGACGGCGCCCTGCTCACCCAGCTGACGCAGGAGCGTGGCGGGCTGTACACCCGGGCAGGCAACGGTCTGGCGCTGAAGAAGTTCTTCGGCCTCGCCTTCGGGAACATCTTCGAGTCGGGCGCGCTCTTCGACCCGGAGTTCGACATGCCGGCGGCCGTGCGGCGCAGCGACCTGATCCCGTTCCACGTGTGCGGGGAGGAGTCGCTGACCGTGGTGGTCGGCTGGGACAACGTGGAGGGGGAGCTCGGCATCGGGCTGCTCACCCCGTCCGGCCGTGTCGTGTCGACGTCCACCGCCGGGGTCGTCCTGGAGAACGGACACACCTGGACGTTCCTGCGGGTGCCGCTGCCGTACGGCGAGGAGCGCGACGGCCAGTGGCGGGTGCAGGTCTTCCGGCCGGGCGGCGGCGAGATCCCGCCGCCCGGTGTGGACCTGCGGTACTTCGTGCAGGTGGTGGCCTCCGGCGGGCCGAGACTGGACCGGGTGGCGGGACCGACCCGCCACTACACGGGCGACACCGTCAATCCGCGGGTCTTCCTGCGGTACGACGAGGGCGGCAGCCCGCACCACGCGCGGATCGACCTCACGGCGACCCGGCCGGCGGCGGGCGCCGGGAACATCCTGACGGAGGCGGGGCTCCAGGCGCCGGTGACCGTGGACGGCGACACCATCCCGGCCCGGCACGCGACGCTGCGGGCCCTCGAGCGGGCGGCGGGCAGACCGCTGTTCACGTACACGAGCGAGACGTTCCCGCTCTTCTCCGACGCCGCGCACACGGAGGGGGCCTTCGAGGCGGGCGGCCTCTTCGGCAACCCGCAGACCGAACTCCTCACCGTGGAGGGCAACTACACGTTCCACGCCCGGGCGGTGTACGGAGAGGGGTGCGTGTCGACCCGGGAGACCCAGTGGACCGTGCACGTCGACGTCTCGGTGGACCCGGGCCGTACGACGGTCACGGTCGCCGGACCGCCCGACGGCGGCACGCTCACGATCGTCCCGCGCGACCGCTACGGCAACCACGTGGGCCCCGGCCACCTCGACGACCTCCCGATCACGGGGGCGCCCGGCACGACGGTCACGGGGCCGGTGCGGGACAACGGGGACGGCAGCTACACGATCCCGGTCACCTGGGACCCGGACGTCCCGGGCGCCCCCGGGGTCGTCGTCGCCCAACCGGGCCGCCCGCCCGTGGTCGTGGCACCCCCGGCGCCCCCGCCCCCGGGCGGCGGCGACCCCTGCGAGGAGGTCCTCCGGCGCCTGCTCAAGGCCCTCTGCCGCTGCCTGGTCCGCCCACCGCACGGCCCGTGCGGGTGCGGCCCGCACGGACCGGGGGGACCGGGTGGGCCGGGTGGGCCGGGTGGGCCGCACGGGCCCGGTGGGCCTTGCGGACCGGGTGGGCCTGGCGGGCCGAGTGGGCCTGGCGGACCCGGCGGACCCGGCGGACCGGGTGGGCCCGGTGGACCGAGTGGGCCCGGCGGTCCGGGTGGGCCGAGTGGGCCTGGCGGACCCGGCGGACCCTGCGGGCCGAGTGGGCCCGGTGGACCGAGTGGGCCCGGCGGACCCGGCGGGCCGCACGGCCCGGGTAAGCCCGACAAGCCGCACGGGCCTGACGGCTCCGGCGGACCCGACCGGCCGAAGCCGCCCCGCCCCGGGGGCGGTTGCTGCGGGGACCGCCCCTGACGGCCCCGGGGGTTCGGGAGGCCGAAGGCCCCCCGAACCCCCACCCTCAGCCCCACCCTTCAGCCCCCACCCCTCAGCCCGACGCCCCGTACACCCGCCCCGGGGTCTCGGCGGCGGCCAGCAGCTTCAGGGTCGCCTCCCCCGCCTCCGCCGGGCTCCAGCGCGCGCCCTTGTCCACCGAAGGACCGGGCCGCCAGCCCTCCATCACCGTGATGCGACCGGCCTCCGCCTCGAAGACGCGGCCGGTCACACCCGCCGAGGACGCCGAGCCGAGCCAGACCACGAGCGGCGAGACGTCCTCCGGCGCGGCGTCGAGGCCCGCGAAGGCCTGCTCGGTCATCCGGGTCCTGGCCGCCGGGGCGATCGCGTTGACCTGGACGCCGTACCGGCCCATCTCCGCCGCCGCGACCAGGGTGAGCCCGACGATCCCGGCCTTGGCCGCCGCGTAGTTGCCCTGCCCGACGCTGCCGAGCAGTCCCGCCCCGGACGTCGTGTTGACGACCCGTGCCACCGGCTCGCGCCCCGCCTTCGCCTCCGCCCGCCAGTACGCGGCCGCGTGCCGCAGCGGCAGGAAGTGGCCCTTCACATGGACGCGCATCACGGCGTCCCAGTCGTCCTCGCCGAGGTTCACGAGCATCCGGTCCCGCAGGAAGCCCGCGTTGTTGACCAGCGTGTCCAGACGGCCGAAGGCGTCGAGGGCGGCGGCCACCAGCGAGGCCGCGCCCGCCTCCGTGGCGATGTCGCCGCCGTGCGCGACGGCCTCGCCGCCCGCCGTACGGATCTCCTCCACCACCTGCTCGGCGGGCGAGCCGGAGCCCGCCGAGCCGTCGAGCCCCACCCCCAGGTCGTTGACGACCACCTTCGCGCCCTCGGCGGCGAAGGCCCGGGCGTGAGCCCGCCCGAGCCCCCGCCCCGCGCCCGTCACGATCACGACCCGGTCCTCGCACAGCCCCTCACGCACTCCGTCACGCAGTCCCATCTCAGCTCTCCTTGTTGACAGTCGCGGCATCCAGAAACGCGGGGCGTTCGCCGCCCCCGTGCACCAGCAGTGCGGCCCCCGAGACGTACCCGGCCCGGTCGGAGGCGAGGAAGACGGCCGCCTCCCCGACGTCCGAGGGCTCGGCGAGCCGGCCGAGCGGCACGGTCCTGGCGACGGCCTCGATCCCGTTCTCGTCCCCGTAGTGCAGATGGGAGAGTTCGGTCCTGACCATCCCGAGGACCAGGGTGTTCACCCGGACGTACGGGGCCCACTCGACGGCCATCGACCGCGCGAGGTTCTCCAGGCCGGCCTTCGCGGCGCCGTACGCGGCCGTGCCCGGCGAGGGCCTGGTCGCGCTGACGCTGCCGATCATGACGACCGATCCGCGCGACTCCCGCAGCAGTTCGTGCGCGGCGAGCGAGGCCGTGAGCGGGGCGGTGAGGTTCAACTCCACCACCCGCGCGTGCCGTTCGGCCTCACCCTCGCCGAGCAGCCGGTACGGCGTGCCGCCCGCGTTGTTGACCAGGGTGTCGAGGCGCCCGAACCGCTCGCCGACCTCGGCGAAGAGTCGCCCCACCGCCGCGGGTTCCCGCAGGTCGACGGGGACGAACTCCGCCTCCCTGCCCGCCTCCTTCACCGGCTCGTCCGGCGGTCTGCGGGCGCAGACGACGACCCGCGCGCCCGCCCCGAGGAAGGCCCGCGCGATGCCCGCGCCGACCCCCCGTGTGCCACCGGTGACGACCGCCACCCTCCCGTCCAGCTCCATCGGCTGCTACCTTTCCTGACCAAGCAGTCACCTAACAAATGTTTGGTGGAAAGGTAGCTGATCCGCTCATGGGTGTCTCCACCGCAAGCCCCGGCAAGGGCATCGCCCTTGTCACCGTCGACTTCCCACCCGTCAACGCCCTTCCCGTGCGGGGCTGGTACGACCTCGCCGACGCGGTCCGCGCGGCCGGCCGCGACCCCGAGACCCGCTGTGTCGTCCTTGCCGCCGAGGGCCGCGGCTTCAACGCCGGCGTCGACATCAAGGAGATGCAGCGGGACCCCGGGCACGGCAGCCTGATCGGCGCCAACCACGGCTGCGCGGAGGCGTTCGCGGCGGTCTACGACTGCGAGGTGCCGGTCGTCGCGGCCGTCGGCGGCTTCTGCCTGGGCGGCGGCATCGGACTCGTCGGCAACGCGGACGCGATCGTCGCCTCCGAGGACGCCACCTTCGGACTGCCCGAACTGGACCGGGGCGCGCTCGGCGCCGCGACCCACCTCGCGCGGCTGGTCCCGCAGCACCTGATGCGCGCGCTGTACTACACCTCACGCACCGCGACCGCGGCCGAACTGCACGCCCACGGCTCGGTCTGGAAGGTCGTACCGCGCGCGGAACTCCTCGACGCGGCACTGGAGCTGGCGGCTGAGATCGCCCGCAAGGACGGATATCTGATCCGGCTCGCCAAGGCCGCCATCAACGGCATCGACCCGGTGGACGTGCGCCGCAGCTACCGCTTCGAGCAGGGCTTCACCTTCGAGGCCAACCTCAGCGGCGTCGCCGACCGCGTCCGCGACACCTTCGGCACGGACGAGGCGAAGGACGAGGCGAAGGGCAAGGCGAAGGACAGGGCCAAGGAGGGCACCTCGTGACCGACAAGACCATGACCCCCGACGAGGTGGTCTCCCGGCTCCGCTCCGGCATGACGCTCGGCATCGGCGGATGGGGCTCGCGCCGCAAGCCGATGGCCCTGGTCCGGGCGCTGCTCCGGTCCGAGATCACCGACCTGACCGTGATCTCCTACGGCGGCCCCGACGTCGGTCTCCTCGCCGCCGCCGGCCGGATCCGCCGGCTCGTCGCCGCCTTCACCACCCTGGACTCCATCCCCCTCGAACCGCACTTCCGCGCCGCCCGCGAACGCGGCGACCTCGCCCTCACCGAGCTGGACGAGGCCATGTTCATGTGGGGCCTGCAGGCCGCCGCCAACCGGCTGCCCTTCATGCCGGTCCGCGCCGGGCTCGGCTCGGACGTCATGACGGTCAACCCCGAGCTGCGGACGGTGACCTCGCCGTACGAGGACGGGGAGACCTTCGTCGCCGTGCCCGCGCTGCGCATGGACGCCGCCTTCGTCCACCTCAACCGCGCCGACCGGCTCGGCAACGGCCAGTACCTGGGTCCCGACCCGTACTTCGACGACCTCTTCTGCGAGGCCGCCGACACCGCGTACGTCTCCTGCGAGCGGCTCGTCGACCGGTTCGACGCCGACACCGCCCCGCAGTCCCTGCTCGTCAGCCGGCACAGCGTCACCGGCGTCGTCGAGACCCCGAACGGCGCCCACTTCACCTCCTGCGTCCCCGACCACGGCCGCGACGAGCCCTTCCAGAGGCTGTACGCGACCACCCCCTGGCCCGAGTTCGCCGAACGGTTCCTCGCCGGCAAGAGCGAGGACGACTACCAGCAGGCCGTACGGACCTGGCACGAGGAGCAGCAGTGACGACCACGCCCACCCGCGCACCCCTCCTCCCGCCCACCCGCCCCGAGTACTGCGTCCTCGCCTGCGCCGAGGCCTGGCGCGACAACGGCGAGGTCCTCGCCGCCGCGATGGCCCCGGTCTCCTCCTTCGGCGCCCGGCTCGCCAAGCGCTCCTTCGCCCCCGACCTGCTCCTCACCGACGGCGAGGCGATGCTCGTCGGGCTCGACGGGGAGCCCGAGGGCTGGCTGCCGTACCGCCGCCATCTGACGATGGTCACCGGCGGCAAGCGGCACGTGATGATGGGCGCGAGCCAGATCGACCGGTACGGCAACCAGAACATCTCCTGCATCGGCGACTGGTCCCGCCCCGCCCGCCAGCTGCTCGGCGTGCGCGGCGCGCCCGTCAACACCCTCAACAACCCGGTCAGTTACTGGGTCCCCAAGCACTCGCCGCGGGTCTTCGTCGAGCGCGTCGACATGGTCAGTGGCGTCGGCTACGACCGGGCGGCGGCGGCCGGGACGGAGCGCTTCCACCGGATCCCCCGGGTCGTCTCCGACCTCGGCGTCTTCGACTTCGAGACGCCCGACCGCTCTATGCGGCTCTCGTCCCTGCACCCGGGCGTCACCGTGGACCAGGTCCGGCGGGCCACCGGCTTCGACCTCGTGATCGGCGACGACGTGCCCTACACCCGTGAGCCGACCGCCGAGGAGCTGCGGCTGATCCGCGAGGTCATCGACCCGAAGGGGCTGCGGGACCGGGAGGTCAGGTCCTGATGGAGACGGCGCTCACCCGGCTCACCGGGGTGCGGCATCCGATCGTCCAGACCGGCATGGGCTGGGTCGCCGGGCCCCGACTGGTCTCGGCCACCGCCGAGGCGGGCGCGCTCGGCATCCTCGCCTCGGCGACGATGACCGTCGACGAGCTGCGCGCGGCGGTCCGCGAGGTGAAGTCCCGTACGGACCGGCCCTTCGGGGTCAATCTGCGCGCGGACGCGGGCGACGCCCGCGAGCGGGTGCGGATCATCATCGACGAGGGTGTCCGGGTGGCCTCCTTCGCGCTCGCCCCCTCCCGCGAGCTGATCGCGGAGCTGAAGGACGCGGGCGTGGTCGTCGTCCCGTCCATCGGGGCCCGGCGGCACGCCGAGAAGGTCGCGGCCTGGGGCGCGGACGCGGTGATCGTGCAGGGCGGCGAGGGCGGCGGGCACACCGGCGACGTGGCCACGACGGTTCTGCTGCCGCAGGTCGTGGACGCGGTCTCGATCCCGGTGATCGCGGCCGGCGGCTTCCACGACGGCCGCGGTCTGGTGGCCGCGCTCTCCTACGGGGCCGCCGGCGTCGCCATGGGCACCCGCTTCCTGCTCACCTCCGACTCCACCGTCCCCGACGCCGTGAAGGCGAAGTACCTGGCCGCCACGGTGAAGGACGTGACGGTGACGACGGCCGTCGACGGACTGCCGCACCGGATGCTCCGTACGGAGATGGTCGCCGCCCTCGAACGGGCGGGCCGGGTACGGGCGTTGGCGCAGGCGGTCCGCCGGGCGGCCGGCTTCCGCAAGCTCTCGGGACTGTCGTGGCCTGCCATGGTCCGCGACGGCCTCGCGATGAAGCACGGCAAGGACCTGTCGTGGAGCCAGGTCCTGCTGGCAGCGAACACCCCCATGCTCCTCAAGGCGTCCATGGTCGAGGGCCGTACCGACCTCGGCGTCATGGCGTCCGGACAGGTCGCGGGGATCATCGAGGACCTCCCGAGCTGTGAGGAACTCGTCCTGCGCGTCATGTCCGAGGCCGAGAAAGCGCTCCGCACCCTGCCGACACCAGGGTGAACCCGCCCTCCCCTCAGGGGAGTTCCCGTACAGGGAGTTCCGTCATGCCCCTTTCGAGACGCGCACTGCTGAGCACCGCCACCGCCACCGCTCTCGTCTCGCTCGCCTCTCCGGCCGTCGCGGCGCCCCGCCGTCGGTACCGCGCCGCCGCCATCCGCCACATCCCGCTCCAGGGCGCGGTCAACGTCCGGGACCTGGGCGGCTACCTCACCTACACCGGCGACCGGGTGCGTCAGGGTCTGGTCTACCGGGGCGACGCCCTGGGCAAGCTGACCGACGCCGACCTGACCACCCTGTCCGGGCTGCGCCTGGCGACGGTGGTCGACTTCCGGATCCCGCTGGAGATCCAGGCCGACGGCGCCGACCGGCTGCCCGGCGGTCTGGTCCCGGTCTCGCGGGCGGTGACCGACAACGGTCTGAACGCGCTGATCCGGGCGGCGATCGGCTCGCGGGACCCGGTGAAGCAGGAGGAGATGCTGGGCGGCGGCCGGGCTGCCGCGTTCATGGCGGAGGTCTACCGCACCTTCGTCACCGACGCCGACAACCGGGCGCGGTTCGCCGCGACGGTCCGCGACATCGCCCGCCCGGGCGCGGGCCCGCTGCTGTACCACTGCACCTCGGGCAAGGACCGTACCGGCTGGCTGAGTTACCTGCTCCTGACGGTGTGCGGGGTGCCCGAGCGGTACGCCGTGGAGGACTTCCTGGCCTCCAACACCTTCCGGGCCGCCTACGACGCGAAGCTGCGCGAGGGCCTGAAGCAGGCCGGGCTCATGCAGAATCCGGACCTGCTCATCCCGATGCAGGAGGTACGGACCGAGTACCTGAACGCGGCGCTGGCCGAGGCGAAGACCCGCTACGGCAGCCTGTTCCGCTTTCTCACCGACGGCCTGGGCCTGGAGCCGCGCACCCTCGCGCAGCTCCAGGACCGGCTCGTCGACTGATCGGCTAGGCGGACCGCCCCTGGGCGGCGCCGCCGCCGGACCGGCGGCCACGGCCGCCGCCTCCGCTGCGGGTACGGGTGGGCGAACCCCCCGTGCCCGTGCGGGCGCCGGCGCCGGACCGCGTACGGGAGCGCTCGCCGC
>NZ_JBEZNQ010000117.1:0-17025 GCF_040653315.1 Streptomyces sp. NPDC047981
CAACAGGCACCGAACGTCTACGAACAGCAGTCAGCTACTCTGACACTTGCCGCATAACGACACGAACAGGTGTCCACCTTTTGGGGACAAGGCCCTTGGATGACCCGGCAGACGGTGGCCGGGGATATCCCGAAAAGCGGGGCGAGCTGCCGCATGGTGAGGTTGGTGCGGTAGTAGACAGCCACGAGCAGGACCCGGTCGGTCAGCGGCAGGCACCACGGCCGGCCACCACCGGGACCGTTCCCGCCCCGCTCGCGCACCGCCTTCACCAGCTTCGCGAACCGGCCGATTCGCAAGCCCGTGAACGTCTCCACCCACACCGGCTCAGCCCGCAACACCCCACCCATACAGGGAAAATGCCCGGAACTGAGCCTTCTGCAACACCCTTTAGGTACGCCTTGATGCTCCTGCCCAGCATCTGAGTCCTGACTTGGGTGAGGGCTTCGATGATCCCGTGCTGCCGTGCGGCGGTCAGGTCGTGGACGGACCCTGGCAGGGCGGGGTACGCCCATAGCAGCCGATCGGATCGGGGAGGACCTGGACGTTCATGCCGTGGGGCTTGTGTTTCCGGGAGCAGTACGGGGTATCGGCGGCGATCAGGTCGATCGGCAGGAGCATGCCGTCCAGGACCACGAACGTTTTCGTCGATGCCGTTCGCACGGCGTCGACCAGGGCAGGAGCGAAGTCGGCCAAGAGGCCGACGGCTTCGGCGACGTACCGGTAGGCGGTCGTGGTTCCGATGCCGAATCCGGCTGCGAGCCGGGCATATGTGTGCCCCACCCGCAAATTGGGCCAGCGCGAGCAGGGCTTGACGGCCGACGCTCAGACGCCGCCAGCGGGAGCCGATCGCACGACGGTGCTGCCGCAGACGGGTGGACAGGAAACGCAGGGCAGAACTGGCACGTCGACACCCGACGGGTAGACAAGCATGCGAAGCCCCTGGTGAAGACGGTTCTCTTGGTCGAGAACCCATCTACCAGGGGCTTCACCAGGTTGTCAGCCCAACCGGCAAGCTCCTGCCGCAGGTTGGAAAGAGCTCATCGTCCAGGCCGTCTTCACCACACGTCAGCATGCGGTTGGAAAAGGCTCGTTGGTGTTGATTCTCAGATTTTCGCCCTCACCGGACGTTCTCGGGACCGGTCATCGTGGCCATGAACCGTTGATAGAACTTCCCACTACCAGTTACCGTCGGAGTATTACCTTCGAGTCCAATCCTGATTTCACCGGTGTGGGTCACTACGCTGGCAAGCGCCCTCTCCTGCCAAAGGAGCACCATGCTAATAGGCGCGCCCGGGGTTGCATTTATGTCTATTCTAGCATCGACCGAGATGCCGCTAGAAATCATGGACTTAACGGATTCAACACTTTCCTCTGGTCTCACTCGAAAATTCTCGATATGATGCTCTTGCCGCCCTTCATATGCCATATCAGCACGGTTGAGTTTTCTCGAAATATCGGCTTTCTCAAGGTAATGTTTGTCTGATCTTTTGATTCTCCTAAGAATTTTCTCCAGCCGCTTTCGTTCCTCTCGCCGGAGCCTTAGGAGGCGTTTCTCCCTCTTTTCGAGAGTAGGAATCCTCTCATCGCCCTCTTTGAGAACCCGAATATTAGCGTAGACTCTATCGAGTTCGGAATCATACCTGCTGATCTCTTTCTCGATTCCCTCCTTTCTTCGGTTCAAAATATTGACCTCTTCTTTAGAGGCTATCGAAAGGTTGGCAAGTTCACCACTCCCGATCGCTGGTTGCAGGCGCGGTTTATACGAGAGCACGTCGAAGGAAATAACGAGAGGGTAGCGTGTCGCGGTGAGCCAGGATTTCTGGACCTCTTTTCGGTTACTTGCACGAACGCCCCCTTCCGTATTGGCATTGTTCGCCATGCCGCGCCCCGTTGCCACGGGACTCAACTTCTCGAATAGGCCGTAAATGCGCGTGTGGCTGAACCAGACCCCTGAAATCTGCCAGCTCACACGCACCGCGTCCGGGGGAACATGAACGTTTTCGCGACGGTTGTTCAAGGGGATATTTTGCTTCACCTCGGTGGTTATCTTTCCGCCGATCTGGGAAACGATGGTGATCGCGGCGTTGAGCACCTGCGCGGCGGGTATCACGTCCGGCATGACTGTCATTTTTCCGACTTCCAGTTCTGTGGTTTGTATGATTTAGTTTAGATGTCAGACGGTGGTGTGTCGTCGTCGACCACTTCCACTACGAGATACTTGGCCACTCTGGCAATCTCCCCGGCAGTTATCGAACCGTCGGGATCAGCGAACTCCTCCAGTGTCGCGATGATGAGCTCAGGCGTGACATCCGGTCGCGAGCTTCGCTCCTTCGTCGCGAGTCGGGTAGAAGCCGGCCCCGGCTGAGAGGGAGTCTCAGCATTCAGAGCCGCAGGCGCCGAACTCTCGGTGTGCTGGTGAGCGGGAGCTGAGTCGGCCCCTCCAGCCCAGTAAGCGGCGAGAATGCCGACATAAGCCTCGTAGAATGTCGGATAGAAGTCCCAGAAGAGGGGCGCGAGGGTTTTCTGATACTCTTCGGCCGTGGTGCCTTCGGGCAGGGAATTGACTTGTGCCTGCCTGGTGCATTCATGGAAGTACCAAATAAGGCACTCGAGGAAGGAGCTCGGCCCTGGTTCCGGGTACTCCTTGGAATATCCGCGATATCCCCTCAATTCGGTGCAGTAGTCCTCCCAGCTGAGCTGGGGTGCTCTCACCCAGTTGTCGATCAGATAGGTCCAGGCGTCATCGGTACGCTGGGGCGGATCTATCCACGGGTCGGTCATATCCATTGTGTTGCTCCCCTGGAGGTCAAGGTGAGTTTGTATGGAATTGCATGCTGTGGTACACCTGCTGCCTGGACAGTACTCCCGGCTGATGTCTCGTAGCAGATCCGGGTCGGGCATGCTCTTGTGCTATTCAGGTCGCCCGACCAGATGCCTCTCTGGGCAACCGGAAGCCCGTATGCCCGATGTGGATGAGTCGTCATGGACTTCTCCGTCCTCGGGAAGTAATTCGTTCGACTCTGTCCCGTTATCGGCTGTAGACCGCGGGCTCTTCGAGTACCTCGGCGGCCTCAACAACCCCGTCACATCCAGAAACGGCTCGGCTGCCTCTGCCACATCGAGCACGAGGAGAAGTGACATGCCAGCCTGGCGACGACCGAACATGTGAAACCTGATACCACGTCAATCAGTTCTGATCAGCCACTGATCCTTTTCCAACCTGCTGCGGGCGAGTGGCAGTTGGGCTGACAACGTGATGAAGCCCTGGCTGACGTCTCTCCCGTGATCTTGGACTCGCGATGGTTATGCGGCGAGAGCCTGCTGATGCCGCTGCCGGGTCTCAGCCGGGGTGAGGTAGCCGAAGATCTTGTGCTCGCGCAGCCGGCGGCTCGGCATCGCCTGCGAGACCACTCCACGGGTGGACGCGTCGATCACTTCACTCTTGCCCGACAGGGGCTCACGGACCCGTCGCTCGCCTGCAGGGCTGGCGCCAACACATGCCCGCCGACCGCTCGGAGACCCCGTACATCGCCACCGCCAGGCCGTACGTCCGTACCCGCCCCGACTCCAGCGTGTGCACACCACCGGCAACCGCAGACCCTCCTGCACATCGGCCCCCCACTCTGGAAGCGTGGCTACGCGGGCATCCGGGCATCGAGGCCGTGTGCCGGAACGGATCAGCTGCCTACGCTCAGGCCGTCCGCCGAGCCCTGCCCGACGCGGTGCAGATCAGTGACCGCTGGCACCCTTGTGGCAACCTCGCCGAGGTCGTCCTCAAGGAGGTCACCGCGCACAGCACCTGCTGGGCGAAAGCGGACCCGCCTTCGGCCGAGGGAAACAGGCCGCCACCACCCGCGAGCGAGCACAGGCAGCGGGTCCACGCCTTGCGCGAGCGCAGAGTCGGACTGCTGGAGGCCGAGGATCTGCCCTCACCTGCATGCCATCACCCGGGGCCGCGAGAAGGCCCGCGTCGCAGTCGACGCCGCTCTCAGCCTGCCGCACCACAACGGCGGAGGCGCCGAAGGCGTGAACAACAAGGCCAAGCTGATCAAGCGCCAGCTGTACGGCCGCGCGAGCTTCCCTCTCCTCCGCCGAACGACTGACAGTCCTGCGGCTGGCGGACCGGTGGTGGCGGGGTCGGCGTCAGGGCCGGCCGGCCGCGCGCGGTGCTCGGCGGCGGCGGGGGGTGGCCCGGGGGGTTTCGAGGTCGACGCGGGGTATGCCGGGGTCGGGCAGGGGCTGGAAGGGCAGCACACCGGAGTGTCCTACGGCCAGGGCGAGTTGGCGTCCGGCCAGACGACGGGCGTCGGCGACGGTCAGCTCACTCTTCTCGGTGATGAGCTGGTGGGTCAGGCCTTCCAGGAGGGCGAGGGCGATCGTCGCAACGTCGCCCGGGTCGCATGTGCCGAACTCACCGCATCGCCGTCCCGCGTCGACGGCGGCGGCGATGGGGTCATGGATCCGCCGGCGCAACTCGGCAAGTGTGCGGCCGAGTTCAGGCGATCCGGTCGAGCGGATCTTCAGCTCGGCCCACAGCCGGCATTCGAGGACGTCGTCATGGGTGAGCGGGAGCCCGAAGTCGATGAGATCGGCCAGGCGCTCGGCGGGCCGGTCGCGATGGGCCTGACGGGCGCGGCGTTCCACGCGGGCTTCGGCTCGGCTGAAGGAGTACGCGAGGGCGTCCATGAGCAGCCGTTCCCGCGACGCGAAGTGGTAGTGCAGCAGTGAGCTGGAAACCGCCGCCCGCTCGGCGATGCTCGCGAGTCGTACGCCGTCGAAACCGTCCCGGGCGATCAGCTCGACCGCTGCCTGGAGGATGCCGTCCCTGGCTCCGCCGCTCCTGGCTTCCGCGCCGTCCCCGATGTAAGGCTCGGCCCTGTCCATCGCCTCGTTCACGGCATCGATCCTGTCACAGCACTTGCCTCCCCACAGTCCCTGACTTTAATGTCAGGCCACTTCCTGACTTTAACATCAGGCGGTGACCTCGGAAGAGCTGGGAGAACGACGATGGGCCGATACGAAGCGATGCTCGGACCCGGCGGCGCCACGTTCCTCGGGGTCGAGCGCTGCACTCTGGGCGAGCCCGACACCTACAAGGGCGCCGACGTGGTGATCGTGGCCGCGCCGGGGGCCGGAGGGGCGAACCACCGCCCGCGGGCCCGGTCCGGTGCGTCGTCCGCGCGGAGACCGCTCCCCCTACGGGTGGACGCGCTCCGTGAGCTGCGCGTGCTGGACGCCGGAGAGGTGGAGGCGTTCTCCGAGACCGCCGAGAGCATGGCCGCGATCGAGGAGGCCGTGACGGCCATTGCCGAGGCCGGCGCCGTGCCGGTGGTCCTGGGTGAGCACGAAGCGGTCACGGTGCCGGACGTCACCGGTGTGGCACGGCACTACGGCACGGGCCTCGCGGTCATTTATTTCGAATCCGCTGGTCGCGGCCCCGGCCCGGCTGCGCGCCGGCTGCTGGAGTCGGGAACGGTGCGCGATGACCGTTTCCTGCGGGTGGGCCGAAGGGAGCGCCTGCCGGTTCCGGAAATGCCGGAGGTGCCCGAACGGGCAACGTGCGAGGGCACGCGCTCGTACGACACGGTCCAGATCGGCACGCGCGGCGTCGACAGCTGCGTCACCGAGGCGATGACCATCGCTCTCGACGATTGCGACGCGGTGTTCCTGTCCGTCGACATCGACGTGGTCGGCCCGGAGAGGGCAGCGGGCATCGGGGCCAGTGAGCCGGGCGCCATCACCCCCCGGCAGCTTCTGGAAGCGGTGCGTCGGCTGGCCTGCGAGCTGCCGATCGTCGGCATGGAAGTCGTAGAGAGCTCTCCCCCGTACCAGGCGGACACCACCGGGTTCCTCGGCAGCCGGGTCGTCCTGGAGGCCCTGTCCGGCATCGCGTCCCGCCGCCGGGGTGACGCCTGGAGCCCCGCCCGCTCTCTGCTGGTGGGATGCGGCAGTCTCGCCTGAGCCACGCAGAGCTCAGCTCCGCAGCAATGTGGCCCATGGCGATCCGTGATGGAGAACGTGCACCGCGAGTGAGCGTTTCAGAAGCCGCGGGGTTCGGGGTTCCCGCCATCTTTGGCCACACCCGCCGTGCCTGTCCCGCGCGGGTGGGCAGTCGGTCGGTCACTCCCGCCGCCGTAGGGGCAGCCTTGGAGGCACTTCGGCACGCACACAACAGGCGCAAGCCTCCGACGGGATCCGCGCTTCCCGCGATCACCGCGCCCGCGCTGGTCCACCGGCGACGAGGGTCGGCTGGTCTCCGCCGGTCTGACCGGCTCCCCGCTCGGCAGGCGGGACGGACTCGTCGGGACGCGGGTCCTGCTTCTCAGCCGCTACCGGCACAACGCGCCCGAGCACTATCTGGTGGAGAGCGTGGGACGGGCGCACGGTCCGGTTCGGCGTCGGCCGGCAGGCAGGCAGGGACAGGAACCGTTCCGACCCCATGCGCCGCTGACCACGGCTGGTCGGCCACGCGCGTCTCCGCACCCGTACGGCGAGCCCCCAGGCCGTAGCCCTCGGACCTCGCCGTAGGGTAGTCGGGCGGGTCCGCGTCCCGTCACGCTGCCGCGAGCGCCAGCGTCGGGGACAGCCGCGACGCGCGGACCGCCGGGTACAGACCCGCGACCGTGCCGATCACCAGCGTCGCGGCGAAGCCGCCGGCGACCGCCCACGGCGGGACCACCCACGGCAGGCCGCCCGTGTACGCGTACACACCCGTCGCCGCGCCGCCGAGCGCCACGCCCGCGAGCCCGCCGAGGCCGGAGAGCATCAGGGACTCCGTGATGAACTGGATCCTGATCTGGCCCCTGGTCGCCCCCAACGAGCGCCGCAGACCGATCTCGTGGCGGCGCTCGAGCACCGAGATGATCATGGTGTTCGCGACGCCGACCCCGCCCACCAGCAGGGCGATGCCGCCCAGGCCCAGGAGCAGGGTGGAGAACGCGCCCTCCGTGGCCGCCTTGGCCCGGAGGGCCGAGGACGGGTCGCTCACCCGGACGTTCTGCGGGTTCTGCGGGTCGATCGTCGGAGCCAGCAGCTTCTGCACCGACGGCACGGACGCGTCGGTGGACCGCTCGTAGACCACTGTCGGATGCCCGTCGAAGCCCAGCAGTTTCTGCGCGCCCTCCCAGCCCACCAGCGCCGAGCGTTCGATCTCCGGCGCGAGGGGCAGGGGGTCGAGGATGCCGACGACCGTGAAGTACCGGTCGTCGATCCATACCTGACGCCCCGGCTCGGTGATGCCGAGCCGCTCCGCGGCCACATGGCCGAGGACGACCGAAGGGTAGCGCCCGTTGGCGGCGTTCAGCCAGGTACCGGTGCCCATGCCGCCGCGCAGCACGTCGAGCAGTCCCTCCGTGGTGGCCTTCACCGCGATGCCGCCGGTCTCGCCCTCGGGGATCTTCTCGGACCGCCGTACCGAGTGCGTGAGTTCGCCGGTGGCCCCGACGTGCTCGACGCCCTCGATCCGCCCCACCATGCCGACCGCGTCCTTGGGCAACGTGACCTCCTCTCCGCTGAACATCCCCTCACCCGGCTTCGCCACCAGCATGTTCGTGCCGAGAGCGTCGAGCTGGCGGATCAACTGGGCCTGGCTCGAAGCCGAGATACCCACGACCGCGATCATGGTGGCGATCCCGATGGCGATGCCGAGCGCGGAGAGCACCACCCGTACGGGACGGCTGCGCAGCCCGGCCGACCCGACGTGGAGGACGTCCCTCGGCGTGAGCCGGGCTGCCCTGAGCGGCTTGCGTGTACGGGGCATCAGACGCCGGCCTTTCCGAGCGCGATGCCGTGCGCGGCGGCCGCAGTGTTCGCGGTGTCCGCCGTGACCCGACCGTCACGGATGCGGACCTGGCGGGGCAACCGTCCGGCGATCTCCGTGTCGTGGGTGATCACCGCGATCGTGGCGCCCTGCGCGTTGAGCTCGTGCAGCAGCTCCATCACGGCCTCGCCGGACGCCGAGTCCAGCGCGCCGGTGGGCTCGTCGGCGAGCAGCAGATCCGGCTCGCCGACGACCGCGCGGGCGATGGCGACCCGCTGCTTCTGTCCGCCGGACAGTTCGTGCGGCCGGTGCCCCATCCGGTCGGCGAGCCCGACACGGTCGAGGGCGTCCGCGGCCATCGACCGCCGCCGGGCCCTGGGGAGTCCGGAGTAGAGCAGCCCCTCCGCGACGTTCTCCAGCGCGCCGACCCCGGGCACCAGGTGGAACGCCTGGAACACGAACCCGATGTGCCGGGAGCGCAGTGCGGAGAGCCGACGGTCGGTCAGCGACGCCACGTCGTGGCCCGCGATCTCGACCGTTCCCGCGCTGGGCCGGTCCAGGGTGCCGACGATGTGCAGGAGGGTGGACTTGCCGGATCCGGACGGGCCGACGATGCCGAGGAGTTCCCCCTCGCCGACGGTCAGATCGACCCCGTCGAGGGCGCGGACCCCGCCCGCGTACTCCTTGGTGACCCCGGACAGACGTACGACCGTACTCACGGTACTGACATCGGTCATGCGGACGGCACCCCGACCTTCATGCCCTCCCGTAGACCGCTGCCGCTGATCTCCACGCGGCCCTGGCCGAACATGCCGAGTTCCACCTCGACGTCCCGCGCCGTGCCGTTCTCGACGACCTGGATGCCGAAGCCGCCGCCGGGCAGGGCGAGCAGCGCGTTGACGGGGACGGTGAGCACGTCCTTGCGCGTCTCACCGGTGAGTTCGACGGTGACAGGGGACTGGTCGACGCCGGTGACCTTCTCCGGCGCGTCGAAGGAGACCGTGACGTCGATCTTCGGGGTCCGGTCCTGAGGATCGTCACCCCCGGAGGCCGTCCTGCCGACGGAGGACACCTTGCCGGGGGCACGCGCCCCGTCCGGCAGCTGCACGACGACCCGCGTGCCGGCCTTCGCCAGGCCGGCGTCCGCCACGGGGATCCTGAACCGTACGACCCGCTCGGAACCCGTGACCGTGAGCACCGGCCGCCCGGGAGCGACCTGGTCGCCCAGAGCGGTGCCCGCCTCCTTGACGCGTACCGCGCTGCCGGCGAAGGCGATCGTGTCGGGGCCGATCGTGCCGGTCCGCTTCAGCTCGTGGGACTTCTGCCAGCGCTTCACCGCGTCGGCGGTCTTCGCCGAGAACTCCTCGTCGACCGTGAAGCCGACGTACCCGAGGGCGGCGAGGTTCTCCTCCAGCTGCCGGACGTCCTTGCCCTTGTCGCCGGTCTTCAGGGTCCGGTACATGGGCTCGGCCCCGTACATGAGCCGGACCGGCCTGCCGTCGACCTCGTACAGCCGCTCGTCCCTCTGCACGGTCGAGCCGCCCGGCGCCAGCCAGGTGAGGGTGCCCGCCGGGCCGGCGTTGATCTTCCGCTCGCCGAGGTACCCGAGCGTGCCCTCCTGCTGGGAGCTGTCGCTGAGGTCGCCGCGGGTCAGCGGCACCGTCGAGGGCGGTAGCCGCGGGCCGGCGACCGCCTGCTGTTCGTCGCCCAGAGCCAGCGCGGTCACGGCCGCGCCACCGCCGGCGACCGCCGCGATCGTGGCCAGTGCGGCCACCAGCCTGCGCCGCCCGCTCATCGCGACACGCTCTCGCACGCTTTGTTGGCCTTCTCGAACTTCTTCATCTCCTCGCCCTGCGGCAGGGGTTGCGCGGCGGTCACACCGCTCTCGCCGAAGGTCGGGTCGGGCATGTCGAAGCCGTTCTTCCGCATGCACTGGGCGTACTTGATCATCTTGTCCTTGTCGGCCTGGGTCAGCTCCTTGCCTATGCCGGCCTCGCCCTTGTCCCGGCATGCCTTGAACGCCTTCTCCAACTCCTCCTTGGACAGGCCGCCGCCGATGGTGAGCCCCACGCCTTCCTCGCCCGGCTTGGGCTCGGGGACGTCGAGGCCCTGTTCGCGCAGGCACTTCCGGTGCTCCAGTGCCTGGTCGGCCTTCTTGCCTTCCTCGCTCACGGTCTCGCCGCCCGCCTTGTCGCCTCCGCCGGCGGTGCAGGCGGTGGCAAGGAGGCAGAGGGTGGCCAGAGTGGCCGCGGCGGCCAGCTGGAGGGTCTCTCGGGTACGTCGAGTCGTCATGCCCGGGATCGTGCGGGCGGCAGGGGTTTCGTTTCTCTCACGGGATCGGTTAACAGAGACGAAAGGTCACCTTCGATACACAGGGTGCATGCGTGTACTGGTGGTGGAGGACGAGGCGTTCCTCGCTGAGATGATCGCCGAGGGGCTGCGCCGAGACGCGCTCGCCGTCGACGTGGCCGGCGACGGCCTGGAGGCCCTGCGGAAGATGCAGTTCGGCGAGTACGACGTCGTCGTCCTCGACCGTGACCTGCCGGGCCTTCACGGGGACGCCGTGTGCCGCAGGGTCGTCGAGCAGCGCCGGATGACCCGGGTCCTGATGCTGACGGCGGCGGGAACCGTACGGGACCGGGTTGACGGGCTCGGGCTCGGCGCCGACGACTACCTGACCAAGCCCTTCGCGTACGACGAACTGCTCGCCCGCGTCCTCGCCCTCGGCAGGCGCGCCCGGCCCGCGCTGCCGCCCGTCCTCGAACGCGCGGGGATCGTCCTCGACACGGCCCGCCGCCAGGCCAGCCGCGACGGCCGCCATCTGCAGCTGTCCCGGAAGGAGTTCGCCGTCCTGGAGGCCCTGCTGCGCGCGGAGGGAGCCGTCGTCAGCAGCGAGGACCTGATCGAGCAGGTCTGGGAGGAGCACACCAGATACCGCACGAACGCGGTACGGGTGACCCTGAGCAGACTCCGCGCCAAGCTGGGGGAACCACCGGGGGTGGAGACCGTGCCGGGTGCCGGCTACCGGATCGCGTCGTGAGTCGCCGGAGCCCGGAAGAGGACCCGGAGCGGGGCGGGCGCCGGATCACGGCGGCGGCGCGACGCGTCGTGGGCGGCGAACGCTCGCGGCTGACGGCGCTGTACGGCGGGCTGCTGCTGCTTGCCGGAGCGCTGCTCACGGGAGTCGTGTACTTCCTGGTCAAGGAGGGGCTCTACGCCTCGATCAACGTGGCGATGACCACCGCCGTCCCCGCGCAGAGCCTCGAAGAGCTCCCCGCCACCGCGTCACCCCTGTGGCGGGAGGCCGTGCCCCCCAGCCTGGGCCCGTTGCCACCAAGGGGCAGGGGTGTGGCGATCCCCCGGGTGCTGAGCGACGCCGCCGAGAGTGCCGCTCTGGAGCGGCTGCTGACGGTCTCCCTCGTCGCCCTCGCGGTCTACGCGATCGTGTCCGTCGCCCTCGCCTGGTGGATGGCGGGCCGGGTCCTGCGGCCCGTGGCCGTCATCACCGACACCGCCCGGCGACTGTCGGGCGAGAACCTGCACGAGAGGATCGCGCTGCCGGGACCGCCAGGGGAGCTGAAGCACCTCGCGGACACCTTCGACGGGATGCTCGGCCGGATGGAACGGCTGGTCTCGGCGCAGCAGCGGTTCGCCGCGAACGCGGCGCACGAACTGCGGACCGCGCTCGCCGTGCAACGGGCGGCGGCCGAGATCGGACTCGCGGGCGAGCCGGAGCCGCAGCGGGTCGCACGGATCCGCGCGAAGCTGATCGAGGTCGCCGACGACAGCGAACGGACCATCGAGGGGCTGCTGCTGCTCGCCGCCTGCGACCAGGGACTGCGGGAGCGGCGGCCGGTGGCGGTGCACGAGACCGCCCGCCGCGCGGCGCAGGCCCTGGAGGCCGAGGCCGAGGAGCGCGGTGTGACCGTCGAGCTCGACGCACGCCCCCTGACGGTGCCAGGCGACACCGTCCTCCTGGACCGCCTGCTGCACAACCTCGTCGCCAACGGCGTACGCCACAACCTGGCGGGCGGCAGTGTCCGGGTCCGGACGGGGCCGCAGGGCGTCGAGGTGGAGAACACCGGCCCGGCGGTACCTCCCGACGTGGTCCCGTTGCTCTTCGAACCCTTCCGCCGGCTGACCGAACGTACCCTCGCCCCGGGCGAGGGCGCGGGCCTCGGACTCTCGATCGTCGACTCGATCGTCCGCGCCCACGGCGCGACGGCGGAGGCCACCGCCAACACGGAGGGCGAGGGCGGGGGCCTCACGGTCCGGGTACGTTTCGCGCCGCCGGCCGGCCGTGGTACCAGCCGGTGAGCTCGGCGGGCCGGTTGGTGATGCCGTCGACGCCGTACTGCTCCTGGCCGGGCGGCACGAGCGCCCGGTGGCGCTCGCCCCTCACTGATGGCAGGGAGTTCACGGAGTTGAAGCACCCGGAAGTCGCCGTCGCGGTTCAGGATGCGCCGCCCTGGCCGGTCCGTACGCTCCTCGCAGCTGACGGAATGGTCACCACCGTCGTCGTCACGCCGAGTCTTCCGAGCGCCGCGATCATCTCCGCGTTCGCATGGGAGTCCGTGACGAGCGTGTGGACGGCGTTCGCACGGGCGAGCGTCGCCTGGTAGACCTTGCCGAGTTTCGAGCTGTCGGCCACCACGATCGTGCGTTCGGCCTGCTCCAGCATGATCCGGCCGATCTCGGCGCCGCGCGTGCTGTGGCGGGTGAATCCGGCTGCGGGGCCGATGCCGTCCGCGCCCACGACCGCGTAGTCGAACCGCTGGGAGCGCAGCGACTTCTCAGCCGCCGGTCCGACGAGGTCGTGGGACAGTGGGCTCGCGTGCCCGCCTGTCACCACGACCTTGGTCACCTGCCGTGCCATGAGAGCGGTCGCGGTGTCGAGGCCGTTGGTGACCACGGTGAGGTCGGGCCGGCCCGCCAGGCTCCTGGCCACGAAGCCGACCGTGCTTCCCCCGCCCAGCGCCAGGGTGACCGGTCGGCTCGGGATGAGGGACGAGGCCAGGGCCCCGATGCGGCGCTTGGCCTCGGTGTTCTGCGCGGCTCGCAGACTCACCGGCAGCACCGGCTCCCGGCGGGACGCGGCGATCTTGCCGTACGACCGCCGGATCAGGCCCTTCTCCTCCATCACCGCCACGTCCCGGCGGACCGTAGCCCCGGAGACGCCGAGAGTCGCCGGGAGGAAACGCACGTGCAGGTCACCGCGCTGGGACAGCAGGGTGAGAATCAGCGACATACGCGCGTCGCGCGTCCGGGTGGTCACCGGTCGCTCCTTCGCGAGGCACGGACAGGTTCCTGACCGCTTCCCCCGGAGGGCCCCCCACCCCACCCTTTCGCTCGTCCGCGCGACGATGCTTCGAAGGCCGATTCCTGGTTGTCCAGTCTCATGGGATGTACCGCGAATCTGCCGGCGTTCGCGTCAGGTGGCCGAGGGGGCGCGAGGCGACCGCCGACTGCCTCGTCTCCGCCCGTCTACCTCCACCACGGGTGGGGCGGGCGCTTGTCCTGCGCGCACGCCTGCTGCCAGGCTCACCCACCCCACCCTCTCCCGGGACCAGGGAAATTCCCCAAAGAGGAGACGCGCGTTGCCGACCGTTCGTTCGGTGACCGCCCGCCCGCCCTGTCCTTGTGAGTGATGCGATCATCCCGCCGCGCCGGTGTGCCTTGCCCCGTGTGCCCCGGACGGCTCTTCGCGGACGACCGCACCGCCCTTCATGACGAAGCGGATGTCGGTGAAGGACGCGGGTCCGCGCATTCCCGGTTACAGCGATCAGGTCGGCGTCCTTGCCCGAGGTGACGGCACCGACCCTGTCCTCACCAGCCCGCGCACTCCGCGCCGGGTGAGCGTCGCCGGGCCAAGGGACCCAGCGGCGTCCTGCTGTCGTCGCCCATCGACTTCGGCTGGCGCGCCTGCATGCCATGCGGGAAACAGCCTGCGTCGGTAGCGAAACCGACGCGCACCCCGGCTCGCATCGCCTTGGCGAAGCTCCGCCGCCGGCGTTCGGTCGCCGCGACGTTCTCGCCCGCTGCTCGTCGTCGAATTCTCGTCGGGTTCGTTCGTCCAGTCGCTCCACCAGATGTCGGCGGACAGATAGGTGCCGTGCCGCATCGCGAGTTCGTCGCACTCGTCCAGGACCTGACCCACTACCTCACCGCCCGTGCCCAGAGCGGAAGCGGTCGGGCTACCGCTGGTCCGCCCGGCCGCCTATCTGGATGATCTCCTTCTTCGTCCCCGTGTCCCTGAGTCCGGCCGTCACGGTCTGCGCCCATCGGGCATTCGCGCATGCCACCTCGATGTGGCCGGCACCGGTGACCTTTCCGCTGGGAACGCCGAGGGTTTTTCCGTTACGCCGCAGCGTGAGCGTGCCGGTGTCCACGGGATTCTGCTCCGCGGGCGTCCCGTAGGTGTGGACCTCGGCGATGCCCTTCGTGCCGATCACGAAGTACGCCTGCCCATGGAGCTGGTACACCGCATAACGGACACTTTCCCCACGATTGAGCCTTTTGCACGCCTCCCGATTGTGCTTGACGAGATCGTTGAGGGGAACCATCTTCCGGAAGAGGGCGGCGTCCCAGAGATCTTGCTCCGTCGCGCCCGTCCGTATGCGGTCGAAGACTGCCGCTTGGTCCCTATGGTAGCCACCAAAGACCTCGTCGGGGTCGATCTCCTGGTATACCGGCTCGGAAGACGCCGCAGAGGGGAAGTCCACGTCGCTCCAGGACGGTGAGACGTGATCGAGGAAAGAGATGTAGAACGTTTCCTCGGCGAGACCCTCATCGAATGCACAGTAGGGTGGCTTAGCGTGGCCGCAGAGCGATTCGAGCATATGCACCCCGCGAGGGTGGTCTATGAGGAAGTCACCCAGAGGGGGCACGAGGCCGGAATTGGCCCACGTAGGCGATATCCGGTTGTCCGAGAGGCGGAAGCAGAGCGCCTCGACCGCTTCGTGTGGCGGAAGGACTCTGCCCCCGGAACCCTGGCCGAGGCCACGAACCGCTACGACAAGCTCTTCTTTCATGTATTTCAGCAGTTCATCGAGGACAGTTTCCCTTATGGGGACGGTGAACGAACTGATCTTCTTCACGGTCTTCTCCAGCAGGGTGCCATGTGCCGCTCATGCGACCCATGCCCGAATTTTTTGGCCGAGGCGACGCAATTCCTATGAGGCTTCGTGCACCACCAAGGGCAGTGCTCCGTGCCCGAAAGGCCTCGGGCGCCACTTCGCAGGTCCGTGCGCCGGTGCCAGGAGGCCGGGAAGGGTCGTCCGCCCGGTCACGCGGAAGAAGAGCCGACAAAGCCGACTGATCCACACGAACACTCCCCTGCGCGGAGCAGGGCACAGCAGCGGCTGACCGAACGGCCCCCGTTCACGAGCGGCCTGGGGGAGCAACGACTTGCTAGCTCAGGCGTAGCCACCCTTGTGCTTGGCAGGCGTGCCAAGCGGCAGACAGGAGCCACTGAGGATTGAGGCTAGAGGTACGACCGCAAATTTCGACAGCCGGCCTGATAGCGAAAGAGCTCCTCGATCCCTCCTGGGCAGCCGTAGGGGCAGAATTGTGGGCTTCTGAGGCAGACATGGAATATTTGGCACCCGTGAACTGGCGTACGGATGGACAATCGGATCTCCACGTAACACCAAGCCAGATGCGGGTACTTTGTCATGAAAGATACTGAATGGCTGCTTTCGGCAGCTCGCGGCGAATGGACTGCAGCGACGGATGCTCTCCGGCAAGCGGGGTGGTCCCAGTCTCCTCAGCAATTTGTGACCGACCTCTACCCGCGGGCAGATTCCGCAGAGTCGGCGGCACAATATCTGGCCGAAAACGAATCAACCATTAACGGCTGCCTGTTTGCGCACGATGTCTTTGGGTGGCTGCACCCCTCAAGCCTGGGCAACTGGGAACTCGCGGCAGATCACGCACGCAAATCATTGCCCTGGCCGCAGTGCGACGAACCATGGCTCACGTGGTTGGTTCAGTGCCTGGGCAACGACTACATAAATCCAGAGAAGGACGTCGCCCGTAGTCTCTATTTGGAAATTTCTGCAGGACGTCGAGGACCAGAGAGTCTATTTCCAATCATACGGGAGGTGATGGATCAAAGGATGGATCAATTGCATCGGAAGCACGACGGGGGCCGGCAGAATCAATCCTTTGCGGAGGCTCATGATCACCGCGGCGAGGAATTGGCATACCACTCCGAGGTAGGCGACCCTGGCCCTGAGAACCTTGCGGATGCACGGCACCCGCACCCTAAGCAGCAGAACGCCATCGAAGGAACGGGAGAGGACAACGGCAATCACATATTGGCGAAGTGGGCAGGCATGGCAAAAGAGGTGAACATCGCCAACCGAGCTGCGCTTAAGAGCGCCACCCCTGGGACGTGGCTATATTTCGGTTTCAACACTCACACCGAAATCGCCATGATCGGGAATCGGGAAGGAAAAGCGGAGGGCGGAAACGAATACCATGACGAATGGTACGAGGATTTCCGTGGAGATCACCAAAAGCTACTGGTGGAAGGATACCTGCAGGTCATAGAAAGGGGAGGTCGTATCGCCAGGGGGGCGGTCCGCGTGACTGGCGAACTGGCTAGCGATTCTGGCACGAAGGAAGTGCTGCGTCGGTTCACGGAGAAGAGGATACTCCGCTCGAAAACATTCGAGTCGATAACCGACTTTTTCGAAAGAGGTAAAGGGACCCCCGAATGGGGCGAGTTCGGAAATATCGTCCGTGCGCAACAATCGGGCGAATTGATCGCGTTCCTCGAATCCTTGGGGAGGAAGAAGGCGGACCTCAACGCCATCTATTTGAAACACGTTGCAGTCGGTTCGGCAGATGAGGTCAATGCATCGGCAGCCGCGCGTACGCCGGTCGAGGAGAAGTTCAACCGCAGAGAAGAACTACAGCTAGGAGACTTCGCGAAAATAAAGGCAGACGTGCACCAGATGCTCCAGGGCAACTTCACCAGAGAGCTGCAAAGGATTCTAGGAATTGTGAACTGATTTCACGCAGAGCATTAGCCTTGTCCAAACCCGGCTAAGGGATCGCAGAAAATCAAGGTGTTGCTTCCCTCGATTCGGCTCGCTGGTGTGGTATGCGCATACCTGGCGAGGTCCTTGGTCAACTTGCGGTGAGGTTCCAGGTGTTGTTCCCACACCTAACGAGTTCGTGCACGGTAAGCGGTGAGACGTCGAGCCACGGATGGTCGATCATGGTGGGGTGGTGGGGACCGTGACTCGTGCAGCGATCGT
>NZ_JBEZNQ010000118.1:0-16821 GCF_040653315.1 Streptomyces sp. NPDC047981
CGATAGCTCCGCTATCGAGACGCTCCGGCGCCTTGCGATGCACCGCACCAGACGCCGCGGCCTGTCCGGCCCTGATCCACCGGACAGGCCCTAGGCCGCCCAGATCACGAGGCCGACCGCGATCGAGCACATCGCGAGACCGGTGACGAGCGCGCGGGCCGGGACGGACAGGCGGCGGACGGGGGGCGTGCAGAGCAGGATGACCGGTACGGCCGCGATGGCGAGGTAGATCAGCGCCCAGTGGAGCGGGATCCCGTCGGTCGGCCCCGTGTCCGCCGTCGCCCACAGCGCCAGGAACGCCAGACCCGAGAGCAGCAGGAGGGCGACCGCCCACAGCGTGGCCGCCAGCACGGCGACGCCGGTCCCGCGAGGGGATGGCGCCGGGCGGGCGGGGCCGTAGAGCGTCGCGTACGTGTCGTGGTTCATGACCGCTTCCTTCGGACGAGGTGACCTCATTGTCGAGGCCGGGGCGCCGCCCGGGCATGGGCGCCCATGCTCATCTCCGGGCGGGCGCGTACTCAGGCCGGCCAGGCTGAGGGGGCGCAGCTAGTCCTCCTGCTTCAAGACCGGGAAGCGCCGTGGTGCCAGGGTCAGGAGGGCCAGGAGGGCGAGGGCGGCCGCGCCGGCCGCGCCCAGGTAGACGTAGTCGACGGCCGCGTCGACCGCGTGGCGGAGGGTGTCGTCGGCCTGGTCCAGGGCGTGGGCGAGGCTGTCCAGGTCGGTGTCGGCGCCCAGGCGGGAGGCGAGGACGCCGTTGGCGATCGCGCCGAAGAGGGCGGCGCCGACGCTCTGGCCGACCTGGCGGCAGAAGAGGACGGACGCGGTCGTCGTGCCGCGCTCCTCGTAGGGGACGGTCGACTGGACCCCGACGATGAGCGGGAGTTGGAAGAGGCCGAGCGCGCCGCCGAGCAGGAGCATCAGGAGGGCCGGCTGCCAGGGTTCCCCGGGGAAGGGCAGGAAGGGGAAGGCGAGCAGGACGAGCAGGGCGAGGGTGATGCCGATGACGGCGGTGAGCCGGAAGCCGACGCGGTTGTAGACCCGGTTGGAGAAGGCGGCCGAGATGGGCCAGCTGAGGGTCATCGCGGAGAGGACGAAGCCGGCGGCTATCGGGCCGAGGCCCAGGACGGCCTGGGCGTAGGTGGGCAGGAAGACGGTGGGGGCGACCATCAGCAGCCCGAGCGCGGCCATGGCGAGGTTGACGGCGGAGATGGTGCGGCGGCGCCAGATCCAGCCGGGGATGATCGGTTCGGCGGCCCGTCGTTCGATGAGGACGGTCGCTCCCGCGAGGGCCACCGCGCCGCCGAACAGGCCGAGGGACGGGGCGGAGAGCCAGGGCCAGGCGACGCCGCCCTGGACGAGGGCGGTGAGCAGGAGGGTGCCGGTCGCGAAGATGGCGAGCGCGCCCGCCCAGTCGACGGACACCTTCCTGCGCCCCTCGGCCGGGCTCTCCTTCGCGGCCTTGCGGTCGGGTTCCACGAGGTAACGGGCGATCAGCCAGAGGGCCACCAGGCCGACGGGCAGGTTGATCAGGAAGATCCAGCGCCAGTCGGCGTACCCGGCGAGGAGGCCGCCCGCTGCCGGGCCGGCCACGGAGGCCGTCGCCCAGACCGAGGAGAGCTTCGCCTGGATCTTCGGGCGCTCCTTCAGGGGGTAGAGGTCCGCCGCGATGGTCTGGATCGTGCCCTGAAGCGCGCCGCCGCCGAGGCCCTGGACGACCCGGAAGGCGATCAGCGAGCCCATGTTCCAGGCCGCCGCGCACAGCAGGGAGCCGACGAGGAAGAGGATCGTTCCGGCGATCAGGACGGGCTTGCGGCCGAAGGTGTCGGAGAGCTTTCCGTACACGGGCAGGGTGACGGTGACGGCCAGCAGGTAGCCGGAGAAGAGCCAGGAGAAGACGGACAGGCCGCCGAGGTCGCCGACGATCTGCGGGACGGCGGTCGAGACGACGGTGCCGTCGAGCGCGGCCAGCGCCATCCCCAGCATCAGCGCCGCGACGACCGGTCCGCGCCCGCGCGGGGTCGTCGCCGGTGCCGCCGTCTGCCGCGTGGTCGTGCGTGACACCCCGGCCTCCATCCGATGGGTCGTACATCTAGTTACGTCGGACCAGCCTCCCACTCGAACCTCGGGTGGAGAACCCCTAGGGGTCCCTCCCCCGTAGAGGGCAGGGGTCGTTCGTCCCGGCGGAGGAGGAGACCGGGCCCGCCCGTCCTTACCTTGGTCTTACGGAAAACCCCAGGGCGAAGAGTGCGCCAGGCACCAGTGCTCGCCCGCCCCGTTGCTCGCAGACTCGTTCTCGGAGTCCCTCCCCTCCCCATCCCATCGGCCCGGGCGACCGCCAGGCACCTGCCCAGACATAGGAGACATACCGTGACTTCGGCTGTGACCATCCCCCAGTACGGGGACACCGGAGGGAAGACGGCTGTCGCCGCGCGGGCGCGGCAGGTCGTCAAGGCGTACGGCGCCGGTGAGACGCGGGTCGTCGCCCTCGACCATGTGGACGTGGACATCGCGCGTGGACGGTTCACCGCGATCATGGGCCCCTCGGGCTCCGGCAAGTCGACCCTGATGCACTGCCTCGCCGGGCTCGACACCGTCACCAGCGGCCAGATCTTCCTGGACGAGACCGAGATCACCGGTCTGAAGGACAAGCGGCTCACCCAACTGCGCCGGGACCGGATCGGCTTCATCTTCCAGGCGTTCAACCTGCTGCCCACGCTCAACGCCCTGGAGAACATCACCCTGCCCATGGACATCGCCGGGCGGAAGGCGGACCAGGCCTGGCTCGACCGGGTCGTCTCCACCGTCGGGCTCGCCGACCGGCTGAAGCACCGGCCCACCCAGCTCTCCGGCGGCCAGCAGCAGCGTGTCGCGGTGGCCCGTGCCCTCGCCGCGCGCCCCGAGATCATCTTCGGTGACGAGCCGACCGGCAACCTCGACTCCCGTGCCGGCGCCGAAGTCCTCGGCTTCCTGAGGCAGTCGGTGGACGAGCTGGGCCAGACCATCGTGATGGTCACCCACGACCCGGTGGCCGCCAGCCACGCCGACCGGGTCCTCTACCTCGCGGACGGCAGGATCGTGGACGAGATGCACCGGCCCACCGCCGAGGCCGTCCTCGACCGCATGAAGGACTTCGACGCCCGGGGGCGCACGTCATGACCGTGCTCAAGACCTCGCTGCGCAACTTCTTCGCGCACAAGGGCCGCATGGCGCTCTCCGCCGTAGCCGTCCTGCTCTCCGTGGCGTTCGTGAGCGGCACCCTCGTTTTCACGGACACCATGAACACCACGTTCGACAAGCTCTTCTCGGCGACCGCCGCCGATGTGACCGTCAGCCCGAAGGACGCCGCGACCGGCGACGAGCTCCCGCAGTCCGGCCGCCCCGAGACGCTGCCGGCCTCGGCCGTCGGCGAGGTCGCCCGGGCGAAGGGCGTCAAGTCCGCCGAGGGCAAGGTCGTCTCGCTGAGCGTGACCGTCGCCGACGCGCACAACAACAACCTCGGCTCCTCCACCGGCGCCCCCACCATCGCCGTCAACTGGAGCCCCAGGGAACTGCGTTCCATGGAGATCACCTCCGGTCACGCCCCGCGCGGACCGACCGAGGCGCTCCTGGACGCCGGTACGGCCGAGAAGCACAAGCTGAAGATCGGCGACGAGCTGCGCACGATCGCGGTGACCGGTGACTTCACCACCCGTATCTCCGGCATCGCCTCCTTCAAGGTCACCAACCCCGGCGCCACCGTCGTCTACTTCGACACCGCCACCGCTCAGCGCCAACTCATCGGCAGGACGGACGCGTTCACCAACATCGAGGTCACGGCCGCGCCCGGCTTCAGCCACGAGCAGGTGAAGAAGAACGTCTCCGCCGCGGTCGGCGGCCAGTACAAGCTGCTCACCCAGGCCGAGTCCGCCGACGAGGGTCGCAAGGACGTCGAGGGCTTCCTCACCCCGATGAAGTACGCGATGCTCGGCTTCGCCGGGATCGCCCTGCTCGTCGGCATCTTCCTCATCGTCAACACGTTCTCCATGCTGGTCGCCCAGCGCACCCGCGAGATCGGCCTGATGCGGGCCATCGGCTCCAGCCGCAGCCAGGTCAACCGCTCGGTGCTCGTCGAGGCGCTGCTGCTCGGTGTCGTCGGCTCGATCACGGGTGTCGCGGCGGGCGTCGGGGTCGCGGTCGGTCTGATGAAGCTGATGTCCGCGATGGGCATGGAGCTGTCCACCGGCGACCTGACGGTGAAGTGGACGACCCCGGCCGTCGGTCTCGTGCTCGGCGTGGTCGTCACCCTCCTCGCCGCGTACATCCCGGCCCGGCGGGCCGGCAAGGTCTCCCCGATGGCCGCCCTGCGCGACGCCGGCACCCCGGCCGACGGCAGGGCCGGGCGGGTCAGGGCCGGGCTCGGCCTGCTCCTGACGCTGGGCGGCGCGGCGGCGCTGTGGGTGTCCACGCGGGCGGAGGAGGCCGGTCCGGGCGCGCTCTGGCTCGGGGTCGGGGTGGTCCTCTCCCTGGTCGGTTTCATCGTGGTCGGTCCGCTGCTCGCGGGCGGGCTCGTCCGGGCCCTCGGCGCCGTCGTCCTGCGGGTCTTCGGCCCGGTGGGGCGGATGGCGGAGCGGAACGCGCTGCGCAACCCGCGCCGTACGGGGGCGACCGGTGCCGCCCTGATGATCGGGCTCGCGCTGGTGGCGTGCCTGTCGGTGGTCGGTTCGTCGATGGTGGCCTCGGCCACCGACGAACTGGACCGTTCGGTGGGCGCGGACTTCATCGTGCAGTCCGCGAACGGGCAGCCGATCGTGCCGCAGGCGCAGGCGGCGCTGGAGAAGACGCCCGGCCTGCGGCACGTGACGGAGTACACCTGGGTCGAGGCGACGATCACCGACCCGAAGGGCAAGGCGGTCGAGAAGGGCCTGGTCGCCGCCGAGCCGACGTACGCGAAGGACCTGCGGCGCGACACGACGGCCGGTGACCTGACCGCCGCGTACGGCGCGAACGCGATGTCGGTGGGCAGCGACTACGCCACCGAGCACGGGGTGAAGGTCGGCGACGAGCTGACCGTCGCCTTCAAGGGCGGCGAGCGCGCGAAGCTGCGGGTCGCGGCGATCACCTCGGACGAGTCCAACGTCGACAAGGGCGTGATGTACACGAACCTGACGACGGCGGAGCGGTACCTGCCGGCCGAGCGGGTGCCGCAGAGCATGATCCTGTTCGCGACGGCGCAGGACGGCAAGGAGACCGAGGCGTACGCGGCGCTGAAGGACGCGCTGGCGGCGTACCCGCAGTACAAGGTGCAGAACCAGGCCGACTACAAGCAGGACCTGAAGGACCAGGTCGGCCAGCTCCTCAACATCGTGTACGGCCTGCTGGCGCTCGCGATCATCGTCGCGGTCCTCGGCGTGGTGAACACGCTGGCGCTCTCGGTGGTCGAGCGGACCCGGGAGATCGGCCTGATGCGGGCGATCGGCCTCTCGCGGCGGCAGCTGCGCCGCATGATCCGCCTGGAGTCGGTGGTCATCGCCCTCTTCGGCGCGCTCCTCGGCCTGGCCCTGGGCATGGGCTGGGGCACCTCGGCCCAGCAGCTCCTCGCCCTGGAGGGCCTGGAGGTCCTGGAGATCCCCTGGCCGACGATCGTGACGGTCTTCGTCGCCTCGGCCTTCGTGGGCCTCTTCGCGGCCCTGGTCCCCGCGTTCCGCGCGGGCCGGATGAACGTCCTGAACGCGATCGCGAGCGACTAGCGACCGCGGGAGGGATTAACGGGGGTGGGTCGGGCCCGGCGGATCATTCCGCCGGGCCCGACCCCTAGGGCGTGCGACCGAGGTGGAGGACCATGACCGTGATGGTCGCTTCCGTGATCTCGTACATGACGCGGTATCTGCCGACGTGCATGCGCCGGAGGTCGGGCGAGCCGTACTCCGCGGTCCCTGCGGGGCGGGGGTCGTCGGCGAGGAGATCGGTCGCCGTGAACACCTGACGCAGCCCGTCGGGGTCGTCCGCCAGGAACTTGGCGGCGATGTCCAGGGCCGGCTCGTCCCACAGGACCGTGTACCTCAAGACGGCTCCAGGCCCAGGCGTGCCCGGGCCTCGTCCTGAGGAATGCCCACGACCGCGCCGGCGTCCTGGCGGGCCCGGTACCGGGCCAGGGCCAGGTCGTCCTCAAGGTCCGCCAGGCGCTGCTCCAGCTCGGCCAGCTCCGTGGGGTTTATGAAGACGGCTGCGGCCTGGCCGTGATCCGTGATGGTGATGCGCTCGCGGGCGTGCGCGGTCCGGCGGACGAGCGAGCCGAACTGAGCGCGGGCCTCGGTGATGGGAAACGTGGCACTCATGTACAGAACTGTACGGTTTGGCTCGCGGCGCGTCGATCCCACGAACGGGTGACCGCCCCCGAGCCGTCGTAGGCTGGGGGAGCCCCCGGCCGCCCCGTGCGCCGGGACCACCCGGCCCGTGCGACGTGTCGGGCTGTTCGCGTTGCCCCGCCCTGCCCGCCCCCGTAGTCAACCCGGGATGGAAAGCTCCATGAGCCTGCACGGTCTGCTCGATGTCGTCGTCAAGGACGGCGCCCTCGCCGAAGCGGTCAAGGCCGCCTCCGACGGCCGCCGCACGCATGTGGACCTGGTCGGCCCGCCCGCCGCGCGGCCCTTCGCGGTCGCCGCGCTCGCGCGGGACGCCGGGCGGACCGTGCTCGCCGTCACCGCGACCGGGCGGGAGGCTGAGGACCTGGCCGCCGCCCTGCGCAGCCTCCTCGACCCCGACACGGTCGTCGACTACCCGTCCTGGGAGACGCTCCCGCACGAGCGGCTGTCGCCCCGCTCCGACACCGTCGGCCGCCGCCTCGCCGTGCTGCGCCGCCTCGCCCACCCCTCCACCGACGACCCGGCCGCAGGCCCCGTCTCCGTCGTCGTCGCCCCCGTGCGCTCCGTGCTCCAGCCGCAGGTCAAGGGCCTCGGCGACCTGGAGCCTGTCGCCCTGCGCACCGGGCAGAGCGCCGATCTGAACGAGGTCGTCGAGGGCCTCGCCGCCGCCGCGTACTCCCGCGTCGAGCTGGTCGAGAAGCGCGGCGAGTTCGCCGTGCGCGGCGGCATCCTGGACGTCTTCCCGCCCACCGAGGAGCACCCGCTCCGGATCGAGTTCTGGGGCGACGACGTCGAGGAGATCCGCTACTTCAAGGTCGCCGACCAGCGCTCCCTCGAAGTCGCCGAGCACGGCCTGTGGGCCCCGCCCTGCCGCGAGCTGCTCCTCACCGACGAGGTGAAGGGTCGGGCCGCCGCGCTCGCCGAGGAGCACCCGGAGCTGGGCGAACTGCTCGGCAAGATCGCCGAGGGGATCGCCGTCGAGGGCATGGAGTCCCTCGCGCCCGTCCTCGTCGACGACATGGAGCTGCTCCTCGACGTCATGCCGAAGGGCTCGATGGCCGTGGTCTGCGACCCCGAGCGGGTCCGCACCCGGGCCGCCGACCTGGTGGCCACCAGCCAGGAGTTCCTCCAGGCGTCCTGGGCGGCGACCGCGGGCGGCGGCGAGGCGCCCATCGACGTCGGCGCCGCCTCCCTGTGGGGGATCGCCGACGTACGCGACCGGGCCCGCGAGCTCGACATGATGTGGTGGTCGGTCTCCCCGTTCGCCGCGGACGCCGCCGACCACGACGACGACACGCTCAAGCTCGGCATGCACGCCCCCGAGACCTACCGCGGCGACACCGCCCGCGCGCTCGCCGACACCAAGGGCTGGCTGGCCGACGGCTGGCGCACGGTCTACGTCACCGAGGCGCACGGCCCGGCGACCCGCACCGTCGAGGTCCTCGGCGGCGAGGGCATCGCCGCCCGTCTCGACGCCGACCTCGCCGACGTCTCGCCGTCCGTCGTGCACGTGGCGACCGGCTCCATCGACTACGGCTTCGTCGACCCGGCGCTCAAGCTCGCCGTCCTCACCGAGACCGACCTGTCCGGCCAGAAGGCGGCCGGCAAGGACGGCCAGCGGATGCCGGCCAAGCGCCGCAAGACCATCGACCCGCTGACCCTGGAGGTCGGCGACTACATCGTGCACGAGCAGCACGGCGTCGGCCGGTACGTCGAGATGGTCCAGCGGACCGTGCAGGGCGCCACCCGCGAGTACCTCCTCGTCGAGTACGCCCCGGCCAAGCGCGGCCAGCCCGGCGACCGCCTCTACATCCCCACCGACCAGCTGGAGCAGGTCACGAAGTACGTCGGAGGCGAGGCACCGACCCTGCACCGGCTCGGCGGCGCGGACTGGACGAAGACCAAGGCGCGCGCGAAGAAGGCCGTCAAGGAGATCGCCGCCGACCTGATCAAGCTGTACTCGGCCCGGATGGCGGCGCCCGGCCACGCCTTCGGCGCCGACACCCCCTGGCAGCGCGAGCTGGAGGACGCCTTCCCGTACGCGGAGACGCCCGACCAGCTGTCCACCATCGCCGAGGTGAAGGAGGACATGGAGAAGACGGTCCCGATGGACCGCCTGATCTGCGGCGACGTCGGCTACGGCAAGACGGAGATCGCGGTCCGCGCCGCCTTCAAGGCCGTCCAGGACGGCAAGCAGGTCGCGGTCCTGGTCCCCACCACACTGCTCGTGCAGCAGCACTTCGGGACGTTCTCGGAGCGGTACGCGCAGTTCCCCGTCGTGACCCGCGCGCTCTCCCGCTTCCAGACGGAGACCGAGTCGAAGGCGACGATGGAGGGGCTGAAGGACGGCTCGGTCGACATCGTCATCGGCACCCACCGCCTGTTCTCCTCCGAGACCAAGTTCAAGGACCTGGGCCTGGTCATCGTCGACGAGGAGCAGCGCTTCGGCGTCGAGCACAAGGAGCAGCTGAAGAAGCTCCGCGCCAACGTCGACGTCCTCACCATGTCCGCCACCCCCATCCCCCGCACGCTGGAGATGGCGGTCACCGGCATCCGCGAGATGTCGACGATCACCACCCCGCCCGAGGAACGGCACCCGGTCCTCACCTTCGTCGGACCGTACGAGGAGAAGCAGATCGGCGCGGCCATCCGGCGCGAACTGCTGCGCGAGGGCCAGGTCTTCTACATCCACAACCGCGTCGAGTCCATCGACCGGGCGGCGGCGCGGCTGCGTGAGATCGTCCCCGAGGCGCGGATCGCGACCGCGCACGGGCAGATGAGCGAGAGCGCCCTGGAGCAGGTCGTCGTCGACTTCTGGGAGAAGAAGTTCGACGTGCTGGTGTCGACGACGATCGTCGAGTCCGGCATCGACATCTCCAACGCCAACACGCTGATCGTGGAGCGCGGCGACAACTTCGGCCTCTCCCAGCTGCACCAGCTGCGCGGCCGCGTCGGCCGTGGCCGCGAGCGCGGCTACGCCTACTTCCTCTACCCGCCCGAGAAGCCGCTGACCGAGACCGCCCACGAGCGGCTCGCGACGATCGCCCAGCACACCGAGATGGGCGCGGGCATGTACGTGGCGATGAAAGACCTGGAGATCCGCGGCGCGGGCAACCTGCTCGGCGGCGAGCAGTCCGGTCACATCGCGGGCGTCGGCTTCGACCTGTACGTACGGATGGTGGGCGAGGCGGTCGCCGACTACCGCGCCTCCCTGGAGGGCGGGGTCGAGGAGGAGCCGCCGCTGGAGGTCAAGATCGAGCTGCCGGTCGACGCGCACGTCCCGCACGACTACGCGCCGGGCGAGCGGCTGCGCCTGCAGGCGTACCGGGCCATCGCCTCCGCCAACACGGAGGAGGACATCAAGGCGGTACGGGAGGAACTGACCGACCGCTACGGCAAGTTGCCCGAGCCGGTCGAGAACCTGCTGCTGGTCGCCGGCCTGCGGATGCTGGCGCGCGCGTGCGGGGTCGGCGAGATCGTCCTCCAGGGCCCGAACATCCGCTTCGCGCCGGTGGAGCTGCGGGAGTCGCAGGAGCTGCGGCTCAAGCGCCTCTACCCGCGTACGGTCATCAAGCCCGCCGTCCACCAGATCCTGGTGCCCCGCCCGACCAGCGGCAAGATCGGCGGCAAGCCGGTCGTCGGGCGCGAACTGCTCGCGTGGACCGGCGAGTTCCTCACGACGATCCTGGGGTCGTAGCGTGCGGGTCCGGGGCCGGCCGTGCGGCCGGCCCCGGGTTCCTGGTTCCTACAGCTCGTCGAGGTCCAGCGCCCGCGCCATCGCGCGGTAGCCGGCGTCGCCCGGGTGGATGTGGTCGCCCGAGTCGTACGCGGGCAGGATCCGGTCCGGGTCGGCCGGGTCGGCGACCGCGCGGTCGAAGTCGACCACGGCGTCGTACGCGCCCGAGGTGCGCACCCAGTGGTTGAACGCGTCCCGCTTGGCCTCGACCTCAGGGGTGGCGTAGAAGGAGCCCTTGACCGGGGTCAGCGTGGAGCCGACGACCTTGATGCCCTTGGCGTGGGCCTGCCGGATCAACTCGCGGTGGCCCGCGATGAGGCGCTCGACGGAGACCTCGGGGGTGGGGGGTGGCGAAGTCGCTGGGGAGGCTGCCGCCGAAGTCGTTGATGCCTTCGAGGAGCACGACCGTGCGGACGTTCGGCTCGGTCAGGACGTCCTCCTTGAACCGGGCGATGGCCTTCTCGCCCGCCCAGGTCGTGTCGTTGGTGACCTGGTTGCCGCCGATGCCGTGGTTGAGGACGGAGCGCGGCTTCCCGGCGGCGGCGAAGCGCTCGGCCAGCTCGTCGGGGTAGCGGTTGTCCGCGTCGAGGCCGGCGCCGACGCCGTCGGTGATCGAGTCGCCGAAGGTCACGATCCCGTCCCGGCGCGGGGCCTGCCCGCCGGACACCTCGACACCGGAGAGGTAGTACCAGGACGAGTTGGTCTCCGTGAACGCCGTCCCGGCGCGGTCGGAGCGGTGGTCGCCGTCGGCGCGGTAGCTCGTGGCGGAGGCGAAGTGGTGGAAGGTGGCGGGGCCGGTGGGCGCGGCCAGGTAGAGGGTGACGGTCACCGACTCCAGCGCCTGGACCGTGAACGGCACGCCGTCGCTGTACGCCGTCCCGCCGGCCGGGATCGTCAGCGAGCGGCCCTTGCCGAAGGTCAGCTGCCGTACCGAACCGGCCTTCACGGAGGCGCCCTTGTCGGTGCGGGCGACGGTCGCGCCGGTGATGCGCAGCGGGGTGGTGCCGTACCGGTTGGACAGCTCGATCCGGGCCTTGGTGCCGCCGGTCGTGACCCGGACGACCTGACGGACGGTCTGGTTCGAGAAGCCCTCCGTGGACCAGTTGGAGCCGAAGGGCGCGGCGGGGGCCTGCGGCGAGGTGGCCCAGGCGCCGCGCCACTGCGATCCGCCGTGCCGGTGGTCGCCGGCCGTGGCGGTACCGGCGAGGGGGAGCGCGGTCAGGGCGGCGGTCAGCGCGGCGGCGGTGAGGGTGGCAACGGTGGTGCGGCGCAGGGGCGTTGTGAGAGGCGTGATCGTCGTCATGCACGTGATCAAGCGGAGTCCGGCTCCGCTTATTCCCTGTCACAGGGCGTGCGTCGACCGCGCGTCGGACGGCGGACGCGCGTCGGCCGCGGGGCGCGCTTCGGGTGCGCACCCCGCGGCCGGAAGCCGAGGGACGGAGAAACCGTCGGGTCAGCTCGGGGGCTGGTCCTGTCCGCGCTGCTTGTCGATGTACTCCTGCGCCTTCTGCTGGGCCTGGTCGACCTGGCGCGCGTGCTTGCCGCCGGTCCTCTGGTCGACCGCGTCGCCGCCCTTCTCGACGCCCATCTTGGCCTTGTCCGAGTGCTGGCCCATCATGCCCTTGAGCTTGTCCATGATCCCCATGGTGTACGACTCCTTCAGAAGGGGATGTACGGCTCATTCGACGCTACGTGCCCGGTGTCGTTTCCGCGCGTCGAGCACCGAATGGTCTGGACCACGTGGGGGGGCTGGCTAGGATCCCCGCGTGACCGGCTACCTCAGGACCTCCGCCCTCGCCGCCGCCCTCGCGGCCACCGTCCTCATAACCTCCGGCTGTACGGAGAGCCCGGGCGGCTCCCCGTCCGAAGGCGCTTCCGGCGCACCGGGCGCCGGAGGTTCCGCGCTCGTCGCCGTCGACGCGCTCACGGTGAAGGGCCGCGCGCCGAAGACCGGCTACGAGCGGGAGAAGTTCGGCCGCGCCTGGGCCGACGTCGACGGCAACGGCTGCGGGACCCGCGACGACATCCTCAAGCGCGACCTCACGGACGTCCGCTTCAGGGACGGCCGCTGCACGGTCGCCTCCGGCGTCCTCGCCCACGACCCGTACACCGGGAACCGCATCGCCTTCGTCCGGGGCCGCAGCAAGGTCGACATCGACCATGTCGTCGCGCTCTCCGACGCCTGGCAGAAGGGCGCGCAGAAGTGGGACGCGCAGAAGCGGCGCCGCTTCGCCAACGACCCGCTCAACCTGCTCGCCGTCGACTCCGCCACCAACCGCCGCAAGTCCGACGGCGACGCGGCGACCTGGCTGCCGCCGAACAAGGAGTACCGCTGCGCGTACGTGGCGGCGCAGGTCGCGGTGAAGAAGAAGTACGGGGTGTGGGTCACCCGGGGCGAGCAGGAGGCGATGAGGAAGGTCCTCGGCCGCTGCCCGGACCAGAAGCTGCCGTAAATCGTTTCCTCACCTGCGCGAACGGTCGTTAGCCTCCGCCCATGGAACTGACGATCACGACCCTCGCCGAGCGTCCCGAACTCCAGGGCGCGATGTGGGCGATGAAGGACCTCTGGCCGGAGTTCACGGTCAACGATCCGGTGGGCTGGTCCCACTACGGCCGGATCGTCGCCGAACTGCCGGAGTACGTCCTCGTCGCCACCGATGCCGAGGGCAAGGTCGTCGCCCGCGCGCTGAGCGTCCCCTTCCAGCTCCGTGCCGAGGGGCGCGGCGAGCTGCCGGCCACCGGCTGGGACCAGGTCCTGATGTGGGCGTTCTCCGACCGGCGGCACGGACGCGCCCCCGACACGGTGAGCGCGATCGAGGTCACGGTCGACACGAGCGCGCTCGGGCAGGGGCTCTCGGGGCGGATGCTGGGCGCGATGCGGGACAACGCCCGGCGCCTCGGCTTCGCCGAGGTCGTTGCCCCGGTCCGGCCGAACGGCAAGCACCTGGAGGCCGCGTCCTCCATCCATGAGTACGCCTTCCGTACGCGGGAGTCGGACGGGCTGCCCCAGGACCCGTGGCTGCGGGTCCATGTCCGGGCGGGCGGCACGGTGGAGGCGGTCTGCCCGGCCTCGATGACCGTCGCGGCCTCCGTGGAGCAGTGGCGTGCCTGGACCGGGCTGCCCTTCGACACGGACGGTCCGGTGGAGGTGGCCGGCGCGCTGGTGCCGGTGCACTGCGAGGCCTCGCGCGGCTACGCGGTCTACGTCGAGCCGAACATATGGGTCCGGCACGGCCTGTGAACACGACCGCCCGCGTGTGAACAGGGCTCTCGTACGAGAAGGGTGTGAGGGCCGCTCCCCAGCGGCGGCCCTCACACCCTTCTCGCGCGTTCCGCGCTCGCCCGGTCCCTCGCGGGTCAGCCGAGCTTCTTCTCGTCGATGACGTCCTTGGCCGCCGGCACCTTCGCCTTGACCGGCTTGCCGTAGTCCGTGAACGTCATCGTCCCCGGCTCCTCGCCGCCCGCCGCGACGACCTTCAGGATGACCGGCTCGCCCTCCGTCGCCACGTAGACGGTCGTCGTCTCGCCGCCGGACTTCTCGGTGAGCGTCAGCGCCTTCTTGCCGCCGACGGTGGTCTCCTTGCCCTTGACCGCGAAGTTGATCCCCTCCTCGAAGTCGCCGAGGAGCGTCTTCAGGTCGCACAGTTCGAGGTTGTCCTTGGCGTCCGGGTCGGTCACCGGGGTCTTCACCCAGCGCCCCTTCAGCTCCTTGATGATCGCGTCCTGCACCTCGGCCGACTCGCCCTCGCCCTGCGCCCGCAGGAAGGCCTCGTCGAAGCGGAGGTAGACGTCCTTGTCGTCGGCCTTGATCAGCTCGGCCGTGCCCGTCGTGCCCACGGTCAGGGTGCCCGCGCACTTTCCGGTGGTGTCCATCGCCAGGTAGGCCTTCATCGGCCCGTCCGTGGTCTTGGCGGCGAGGTCCAGGGTCAGCGAGTCGGCCTTCTTGGTCGCGGCGATCGCCTTGTTGGCGATCTGCGGTCCGGTCAGGTCCCCGAACGGCCCGGTGGGCGCCTTCGCCTCGCCGGAGGTGGGCCCGCAGGCGGTGGCGCCGAGCGCGACGGCTGCGCAGAGCGCGGAGACGAGGGCCGCGCGGCGGGCGCGTCGGGTACGGGGGTGGCGGGCGGCAGACATGGTGGGTTCTCCGGGGGTGGGAGCGGGCGTTGCTTACGGGCTTACGGGCTTACGGGGGAGTGGTGGGGGGCCGGGGGCCTGGGGATCTGGGGGCCTGGGGTCAGCCGATCTTCAGCTCCCACTGGGAGGCCTCGTGGTCCAGGCCCGGGCTGACCTCGACGGAAAGGGTCTTCGCGTCCTTCGGGGCGTCGAAGGCGTAGACGACCGTGGACTTCTTGCCGGGCAGGACGGTGCCGCTGAAGCCGGTGCCGACCTTCTCGTCGAAGACCTGCTCGGCGGTCGTGCCGTCCTTGCCGGCGCGCGCGGTCAGCGTCACGAGCGTGGCGTCGAACTTCTCCTTGCCGCTGTTCTCGACGACGACGGTGACCTGGTAGGCCTTGTTGCCCTCGGTGTGGCCCGCCGCGAACTCGCTCGGCTTGTACGGCTTCGCCTCGGACACCGAGACCTTCAGGTCCTCGTACTCCGCCGTGTCACCGGCCGCGAGGCCCTTGGCGATGTCCTTGCCGGCGTCGCCCTTGCCGGTACCGCTCGACGGGTCCTTGGTTGCGGCGGCGTCGACCTCCTTCTTGATCTCGTCGACGGCGTCGCTGACGGCCGTGAACGTGATCACCGCGCCGACCACCGAGAGGATCAGGGCCGCGAGGCCGAGGACCGCGCCGGTCGTGGTGACCCCCTTGTTGTTCGCCTCGCCGCGCTTGACGCGGCCTCTGCCCACCAGGCCCAGGATCAGCGCGATGAGGCCGAGGATGCCGGCCAGCCAGAAGAAGAGCGGGATGAGGCCCGAGACCGTACCGATGATGCCGAGGGTCAGAGCCGCGGTGCCGAGCCCGTTGCGCAGGGCGACCTGGGGCGCCTGCGGGATCTGGGTGTCGTACGACATGGGTGTCCTCCAGGACATGACGTGACGTGACATGACGAGTCGGTGGTGAGCGAGGCCCCACCGGATTCCCGTGGAGCGATGACTCAATAAGACCAGAGCCTGTGAACCGAGTCAACACGGTTCACAGGATTCATGTCGGCTCACACTGTGAAGCGGTGGGTCTTGCGTCCATCGGTAAGATCGGGGCTCACAACAGGGGTCCGCGGGGTACGCAGGGACGACGCGCGGGAAACGCACAGGAGGCGCCAGGTGCCGGAGCACGCAGCAGAGGTGACCGCCGCCGGGATCGCCCGGCTCGCCGGGGTGGGCCGGGCCGCCGTGAGCAACTGGCGGCGCCGCCACGCCGACTTCCCCCGCCCCGTGGGCGGAACGGAGACCAGCCCCTCCTTCGCGCTGGCCGACGTCGAACGGTGGCTGCGCGCCCAGGGCAAGCTCGCCGAGGTCCCGCTCCGCGAGCGCGTCTGGCAGCAGGTGGCCGGCCACCCGGCGGGCGCCGTCACCGCGCTCGCCCACGCGGGCTGCGTCCTGCTGCTCGTACGGGACCGCTCCAGCGCCTGGCCGAAGCTCGCCGCCGTCTCCGACGAGCGGCTCGCGGAGACCCTGCCGGTCGCCCTGGAGGAGGTCCTCACCGAGCGCCTCGGCCTGGAGAGGCCCGTGCTCACCCCGAGCCCGGCCGAACTGGGCCCGTCCGTCCCCCTGTTGCGCGGGGCCGCCGAACTCGCCGCCGAGACCGGCGCCCGGCAGGCCTTCGAGTTCCTGCTCGGCCGGCACCTCGACGCCAACCCGCGCCAGTACACGCTCACCCCGGCAGGACCCGCCGCCCTGATGGCCGCCCTCGCCGCCCCCGCGGCCGGGCCGCGCCCCACCGTCCTCGACCCGGCCTCCGGCACCGGCACCCTGCTCCGGGCCGTCGAGCAGCCCGGCGCCCTGCACGGCCAGGACGCCGACCCGGAGCTGGCCGCGCTGACCGCCCTGCGGCTCGCACTCGCCTGCGACGCCGACATCCGCGTACGGACCGGCGACAGCCTGCGCGCCGACGCCTTCCCGCAGCTGGCGGCGGACACCGTGCTCTGCCACCCGCCGTTCAACGAGCGCAACTGGGGCCACGACGAACTGGCCTACGACCCGCGCTGGGAGTACGGCTTCCCGGCCCGTACGGAGTCCGAGCTGGCATGGGTCCAGCACGCCCTGGCGCGGCTCCGCCCCGGCGGCACCGCCGTCCTCCTCATGCCGCCCGCCGCCGCCTCCCGCCGCTCAGGACGCCGCATCCGCGCCGACCTCCTGCGCAGGGGTGCCCTGCGGGCCGTCGTCGCCCTGCCCGCCGGGGCCGCCCCGCCCTACGGCATCCCGCTCCACCTCTGGGTGCTCCGCAAGCCGGCCGTCGGCGTCACCCCCTCACCGGAGCTGCTGCTCGTCGACACCACCGCCGACCACCTGGCCGGCGCCGGCCGCGACAAGCTCGACTGGCAGGCCGTCCACACCGCCGTCCTCGACGCCTGGCTGCCCTTCGACAAGCACGGCACGGTCACCGAGACCCCGGGCGCGAGCCGTTCCGTGCCCGTCATCGAACTCCTCGACGACGACGTCGACCTGGCGCCCGCCCGCCATCTGCCGCCGCCCGCGGCGGGCGGTGGCGCGGCCGAACTCCTCGCGGTGCGGGACCGGCTGGCCGAGACCCTCGGCCGCACGGTCGCACTCACCCCGCCGCCCGCCCTGCCCGCCGACGCCGCGAC